>JBEPXK010000183.1:0-7504 GCA_041641915.1 Planctomycetota bacterium | reverse complement strand
TGCGCGATTTCCCCCGTTCCCCCACCCGCCGTCGCCTGCCCGAGTGGTTCCGCCGTGGTCTCGCGCGCGGCGGACAGAGCGTGCGCACCGGGGAACTGCTCGCCCGCCACCAGCTGCATACGGTCTGTCGCGAGGCGCGCTGCCCCAACCGTAACGAATGTTTCTCCCGGCGCGTCGCGACCTTCCTCATCCTCGGCGATCGCTGCACCCGCAACTGCGCGTTCTGCAACGTCACCGACCATCACGGCGCTTTACCCCCGCCCGACCCCGACGAACCCGCTCGCCTGGCCGCCGCCGCACGCGAACTCGATCTGCGACACGTGGTGGTGACCTCGGTCACCCGCGACGATCTGCCCGACGGCGGCGCTACCCACTTCGCTGCGGTCATCACCGCGGTGCGAGCGACCCTGCCAGCGGCCGGCATCGAGGTCCTGATCCCGGATTTCCGTGGCGATACCGCCGCGCTGCAGACCGTGCTCGCCGCCGGTCCGGACATCCTCAACCACAACCTCGAGACCGTTCCCCGCCTCTACCCGCAGGTCCGTTTCCACGCTGACTACCAACGCAGCCTCGATCTGCTCGCCCGCGCCGACCGCCTTGCGCCGGCGGTCCGGACCAAGTCGGGGATCATGGTCGGCCTCGGCGAGACCGACGACGAGGTCGCCGCGGTGCTCGCCGATCTGGCCGCGGCCAGGGTCGACATCGCCACCATCGGCCAGTACCTGCGTCCCAGCCTGGCCAACCACGATGTCATCCGCTTCGTCGAGCCGGAGGCCTACCGCCGCTACCACGCGATCGGCGAGGAGCTCGGTCTGCGGGTATTCGCCGGGCCCTACGTGCGCTCGAGCTACAACGCCGAAGCGGTGGCCGAAGGCGTCGTCCCCGGCTGAACTCAGTCCGCGTCCGACGCGAACGAACCGGTGCACGCGCCACAGACCCAGTCGATGCAGCGCCAGCCATCGACGCCGGTCCCGATCCCGGCGCCACTCAAGCGCAGTCGCCCCGGCGCACGGTGTGGGTAGACCTTACTCGCCGGGCCGCAGGCCACGACCACGCGCCCAGCGTCGCACCCGCCCGCATACGCCTCGATCCAAGGCCGCGGATCCTCGCCGAGCATCCGCGCGATCGCCGGCAGGGTCGGATCGAAGGGGATCCAGCCATCGACATCGGCGACCTCGATCCAGTAGTGCGGGTTGACCAGGTCGTCGCGGGCGATCACCCCGGCGAGCAGGCGCCAGTCGCGCCCGTGGGCAGCCATCTGCGCCCCCAGGGCCACTGCCGCATCGAGACAATCCCCGCTGCGGGCGCTCGGCGTCAACGCCGGACCGCAACGGTCCTGGTAATGATAGACCCACACGGCGGCAAGCTCGGCGAAACAGCGCCGCAAGGCGCCGGGCACCGACCGCCGCAGCGGGCAGAGCCCGACCCGGCTGGTCGCCTGCAGGCTCGTGCGCGCCGCGCTCGCTGCGATCGCGCCGCGCTCGCAGCCCCCCTCCAGCGCCTGGCCACCGAAGCTCCCGCGCTCCAGCACCTGTTGCTGAGCGGTGGTCACGGGCAACGGCAGCTCCCATTCCAGACGGCTGATACCGGGGGGCAGGAAGAAGCGCCGGGTGTCGTACCACCGCAACCGACGCGGCTGCTGGGTCCCGGCGACGAATGGGCGGAAGTGATCGAGGTAGGAACGCCAGGCGCGCGCGAGCGTCGGCGCGGCCTCGAGCCGATGCCAGGCGACCCAATTGGCAACCGTCAGCTGACAGAACCGTCCGTCGTCCCGGACCGGCAGACCCGCAGTGACCCACCGCGCGAGCGCATCCTCCGCGACGCCGAGACGACGGGCGCAGGCGCCACGCTCAAGCGGCGGCAAAGGGTGATTGGCGCCCGGGCCGCAAGGGTACGGCGCCTCATCCGGCTGAGCTGCCACCATCGTTCTCGCGATGCTGGACGAAGAGCGCGATCACGCAGCCGACGACGATGTAGAGCGTGGTCAGCACCACCAGCAGGTAGAGCGGCTGGATGATCAGCAGCCCGATGAGCAGGAACAACCCGATCATCCGCCCGAGCGAGAGCCGGCCGCTGAGCAACACGTTGCCGACATGGATGAACGGCAGCCGGCTGACCATCAACAAGGCCATCGCCAGGGCCAGGACCATCATGATCCATCGCGCGCCGTACTCGAAGGTCTGCAGGCTCATGCCCCATTCGGTGGCCAGGAAGCAACGGTCCCAACGCAGTTGGCTGGTGGTGAACCAGCTGTAGAGCATGGCCCACGCGCTCAACGCCGCAGCTGCGCCCGGCGAGGGCAGCCCCTGGAAGAAGCGCTGGGCCTGATCATCGTGCTCCACATTGTAGCGCGCGAGCCGGATCGCCGCCATCACCACGAAAAACACGCTCAAAAACCAGATCCACCGTTCGCCTTCGCCCAGCACCAGGTCCGGCGGGCCGCCGAGCACCGTGCGGTGCAGCAGCATCGCCGGCGCGACGCCGAAGCTGACGATGTCGGCGATGCTGTCGAGTTCGGCGCCGAACTCGCTATCGGTCCCTGTCAATCGGGCGACCTTGCCGTCGAACATGTCGAACACCATTGCGGCGAAGATCAGCACGCCGCCGTGGAACAACAGCCCGGCTTCGCCGTGAGCGCTCATCGCACAGAGGATCGCGGTCACGCCGCTGGCGAGGTTGCCGGCGGTGAGGATCGTCGGCAGGACCGGATAGTCGCGCAAGCGACGTCGGCGTCGTTCCTCGTTCATCCGCTCTGCGCCCCCACCTGCTCCGGCAGTTCGACCAGCACCGTCTCGCCCGCACGGACCTTCTGCCCGATGCACACCGCGACCCGACCGGCATCGACCGGCAGCCAGAGCTCCAGACGTGAACCGAATTTGATCATGCCGAAGATCTCGCCCCGGCGCAAGCTGTCCCCCACGCTGTGGGTACAGACGATCCGCCGCGCGATCAGGCCGCTGATCTGGCGCACCACTGCCGGCACGCCGCAATCGAAACGCACGCCAAGCATGTTGGCCTCGTTGGCGTGGCTGGCGTCGGGATGGCGCACGTCGAGAAAGCGCCCCGGGGTGTAATGAGCCCATTCGATCGTGCCGCTACCCGGCGCTCGGTTGACGTGAACGTTGAACACGTTCATGAAAATGCCGATGCGCAGTGTGGGGCCTTCGATGTAGCCCGGGCTTGCGACCTGTTCGATGTCCGCCACCACCCCATCGGCCGGCGCGACCAGCAGATGCTCGCCCGCCGGAGCCCGCCGCCGCGGATTGCGGAAGAAGGCGACGACGAACAGCAGGATCAGCGCGGCGAGGCCGAGATAGACCCAACGCACCGGCCCGGGCGGGAGCAACAGGGCGCCACCGGCGAGCAGCAGCAGAGCGATACAGATGGGGGCGATGCCCCAGCGGGCGATGGTCATGGCGTCAGCTCCGGCCGGCCCATAGCAGCGCGCCGGCGGCCAGGGCGCTACCGACAAGCGCACTGCGCCATAAACTGCCGACCGCCGCCCGCCACGCGACCACCCACAGCAGCAGGGCCACCGCGAGCACGCCGATCAGCACCGCTGGCTGATCGCGTCCGAGCGCGGCGATCACGATGCCCAGCTGGCCGAGCAGGAGGAAGGTCCCGCCGAGGCCCGGCGAGCGCGCACGAAAGGCGAACAGGGTCATGTGGTCGGCATCACGCCAGCGCATACGCGCATGCTAGCGATGCGACCGGGAATGCCAGCCGAGGCCGGTCTCAGGGAGCAGCGGGCGCCTGAGCTGCCGCTCCATCGACGATATCCACCGCGAGCCGGAAACCGACGTGACGCAGGGGGACACGTTCGTCAACGATCCGGTAGGCGTCGCAGCGGAACCGGCGCGGGTCACGATCGGTCCACGAACCGCCGCGCAGCAGATGGAAATGATCGCTGACCGTGGTCGCGACCAGCTCGGCGACCGACCCGGCCATATCGTAGATCCCGTGAACGGTGCGGTCCTGCGGGAAGGACCCCACCGTCAGCTCCACCCGCTGCGCCGCGGCGGGCTTGCTCAGATGGGAGTGGCAACGGTTGAGATCGCCGTAGTCGCCCCAGGGGTACGCACGCCCATCGCCGCACTGGGCCGCGAGCAGCCACTCCCCCTCATCGGGCAGGCGCCAGGCGAGGCCGTCGACGCTGCGGCGCCAGACGAGGTACCGCTGCACATCGAGCATGCTCACCCCGGTGACCGGCCAACGCAGATCGCCAGCGATCCAGGTGCCCTCCTGATCGGCGTCCAACGAGCGGACCATGTGCCGGAACTCCCAGGCATGCGAGGCGTACCACTCCAGATCGCGGCGGCGATCGTTGTCGGCGAAGCCGGGATACCACAGGCTGCGCACGGCCGCGTAGTGCGGTCGCGGAACCAGGATCAGCGGCTCGGCGCAGCGGGGGTGGTCGTCGGGAAGACGGCGTTTCTCGAAACGCCAGAGGTGCTCACGCACATCCTCGCGCACCGCCTCGGCGTTGAGGAAAGCCAGCCAGTCGCCGCAGGTGACCTCATGGCTGGCGAGAGCGAAACCGTCGATCTGGCGCTCCAGCCCCTCGCCGTCGATGGCGGTACCATCAGGAACGAACACCATTCCGGCCGGCAGATCGGGATGCGATGGCAACTCCAGGCGATACCGTTGGCCGGAAAGGAAACGGCGTGCCGCCACCACCCCGTCGGCGGAGCTGACGCGATAGCGCCCGACGGGGATCTCGATCGTCTCGCCCGGGCTGGCCACCAGTGCTTCGCTCTGCTCCGCTACGCCATCGAGTCGGCGTAACTGTAGCGGGCGGGCGGCAGCCGGGATCGTCACCGCACAGCGGCCGGTAGCGTGGAGGCGGTGGGCGCCATCATCGTCGAACAGCTGGCAGAGCTTGGCCGCGGTCTGGGCCGCGGCGCGATCGCCCGAACGCTGGGCGCCCTCGATCTGTCGGCGGTAGAAATCGGCGAGGCGACGCCGCACCGGCGGGTAGTCGGGCGCGACGGTGTTGGCCGACTGGAGCAGGGCCACCTCCTGCGCCAGAGCCGCACTGCGCTCCTGACGCGCGGCATCGATCTGCGTCTGCAGCTCGGCGTGGCGCGCCTGCAGCGATGCGTCGCCGCGCCCGGTGACCAACAGCCGCGACAGCCGCGCCTGCTCGCGCGTGAGCGGACGGGCGCTGCCGCGCGCCGCCGCCGCGCGTTCGGCGAGCACGCTCGCCCGGGCGAGCAGCCCACGCGCTTCGTCCTCCGCCCGGGCGCGCCGACAGGCGGCGACCGCGCGCTCGAGTTCGTCGAGTTGCTCGTGGTCCTCGGCGATCCCCCGCACCTGCGCCAGCAGTTCGGCCGCCGCGTCGGCGTCGGCCTCCGCCAGCGCCGCGCGCAGGCGTTCGATGATCCCCCGCGCGCGTGCGCTGCGTTCGCGCTGCTCGCGCAATCGCTCGGCCTCACGTGCGGCCAGGGTGTAGCGCTGGAGCACCTCGGTCGATCGTTCGAGCTGCGCCACCTCGAGCGAGGCTTTGACCAGCGACACCGCGTCGGCAAAGGCCCCCGCCGCGGCCTTGCGTTCGGCCTCCTCGAGCAATTCGTGCGCGTGGCTCTCGCGCTCGAGCCGGCGGCGGGTCGCCACGCCGCGTTCGATGCGTTCGCGCAGCAGCGCGATGCGTTCGTCCTTGGGCACCAGCTGTTCGGCCAACGTGAGCTGGCGGTTGGCCTCCTGCCAGGCACCCGCGCCGGCTTCCCGCTCCGCCTGATGCAGATGTTCCGCAGCCCGCCGGCGACGTTCGCGCTGGGCCCGATCGCGCAGGAGGATCGTCACCTGGTCGCGGCGTTCGAGGACCGCGCTGGCGCTGACCACGGTCTCCGCAACCCTCGCAGACGACCCGCTCCACCGCTCGCGCTCCTCCTGCGAAGCGGCCAGGGCCAGGGCCTGGGTCAGTTTCTCGCGCGCGGTTTCCAGTCCCGCCTGCCCGCCGACCGCCGCTGCGGCTTCGGCCTCCTGCACCAGCCTCGCAGCGTTGTCCATCCGCTCGGCGAACATGTCGCGTGCCTTCTCGCGTTGCAGCTGTCGTTGCAACGCGCGTTCGGCCCGCTCCTGAGCCCGCGCGGCGCGGGTATCGCTCGGGTCGTGCTCGCGGATCTTGACGTAGGTCTCGCGCGCCTCGGCGTGATCGCGTTGGCGTTCCGCCTGGGCCGCGGCCTGCCACAACCGGCCGAGGTGGGCGCGCTGCCGCTGGACCCGCCAGACAACCACGCCGAACCAGACGGCGAGGACCACCGCCGCGACCACCGCGCCGGTGCGCACGTGGGCCCGGTGGCGGGTGGTCCACCGCGAGATCCGCTCGAGCAGTGTCTCGTGATGGGCACTGACCGCGAGCCCGGCGAGGTAGTTGTCGACATCGGCTTTCAGCGCCGCCACGTCCGGATAGCGATCGTCGGCTTCCAGCGCCATCGCCTTGTGGACGATGGCCACCAGCGGCCGCGGCACCCTGACCGGGATCGTCGGGTCATCGAGTCGCCGCCAGTCGCCGTGGGCGACCTGACGCATGGTGCGGTCGGCGTCACCGCGGCGGTACGGCGAGGTTCCGGCCAGCAGTTCGTAGAGGATCACCCCGAGCGAATAGACATCGCTGCGCGCATCGACCTCGGCATTGCGCCCGCAGGCCTGCTCCGGGCTCATGTAGGCCGGGGTGCCGACGGCGCTGCCGATGTGGGTGCGATAAGCGTCGCTATCGGTATCTTTGCTGGCCCGCAACGAGAGTACATCGCTGCGGCCGGTCACCTTGGCCAATCCCCAGTCGACCACCAGCACCTCGCCGAAGGGGCCGATCATGATGTTGCCGGGCTTGACGTCGCGATGGATCACCCCGCGCGAATGGGCGAAGGCGAGCGCATCGCAGGCCTTGTCGAACAGCTGAAGCAGACCGTAGTATTCATCCGGCTTCCCGGCCAGCTCCTGGGTGTGCTCGTGGAGGTTCTGCCCCTCCACCCGCTTCATGGTGTAGAACAGCGTACCGTCGGCGAGCGCGTTGAGTTCGTGCACCGGCACGATCGAGGGGTGCTCGAGCTGCGCGGTGACCTGGGCTTCATGGATGAAGCGGGCGATATGCCGCTCGCGCGTGCGCAGGCTCTGCAGCGTCTTCAGGGCCACGCTGCGACCGCAGTCGCGGTCGTAGACATCGAAAATGATTCCCTGGGCCCCGCGCCCGAGCACGCCGCGCAACTGATAGCGTGGCTCGCCCGGTTCGCCGATCAGGCCGTCCTGCCAGGCACCCAGCATCCGCTCGAGGCTCTCGGCGCTACCGGCGCCGCGGAAGCGGGTGACATCGGCGCCGCGCGAAGAGCTTGCGCCATCGCTGGGAGCGGAACCCGGCGACTCGAAGGCGTGGCTCTCCATCCGCCGGGTCCGCGAGGGGTCGGCGGCCGATCCGGTTTCGGTGGGCTCAGGCGACGAATTCATCGTGGAACAACGCGCTCAGGGGGTCGAGCGTCAGATCGCCCAGCCGCGCGGTGCCGACCCA
>JBEPXK010000182.1:0-7530 GCA_041641915.1 Planctomycetota bacterium | reverse complement strand
CCGTTTCGACCATTCTCATCACCCTCGTGCTCACCGCCTGCGGCGGCGGCGATGGCCTCAAAGGCACCTGGGGCATGGACATGGACCAGATGCGCGCCGAAGCAGAGAAGGCCGGTGCCACCGAGGAACAGATCGCCCAAGGCGAAGAGATGGCCGCGAAGATCAAGGTGAAGATCACCGACAACACCGTCACAGTTAGCGGACCCATGGGCCAGAGCGAGCCCTTGACCTACAAGCTCAAGAGTGAACAGAACGGCGTCTACGTGCTCGAGGCCAAGGACGAATCGGACCAGGAGGTCACCATCACCTGCACCGTCAAGGGCGACAAGATGGACTACGAAATGAAGCGGGGCACGAGCTCGACCAAGATGAAACTGTCCCGTCAGTAAAAGCCATCAGGGCCTGGCGCACCCGGCGTCGGCCCGCCTGCCATCCCCCGCTGGCCCCCGCTCGTTGTCGAGCGGGGGCCCATTTCTTCTGGCGGCTCCCGCCCCCCGCTCGATGACGAAGCGCTGGAGACCGGCCGACCCCGGCGTAGGTTTGGCGGCGATGGCTGCACCGGAGACATCGAGCCCTGATGCACCAGAGCCACCGCGCAATCGGCGCGTTCGATTTCATGCGGCCATCGATCGCCTGGCCGGCGCCGCCTGCGTCGGCCTCATCGCAGCCACCGCCGCCTGCCTCGCCGCGCGTGCCGCCTGGTTCCTCGCCCTCGCCTGTCACTTCCGCGTCCAGTATCTGCTGGTGGCCTGCGCGCTGCTGATTTACGCCGGTCTACGTCGGCACCGCGCCAGCCTGGTCATGGGCAGCGTGGCCACGATCGCCCTGGCGCTGCACCTGTACGTATACGTTCAGGCCGCGTGGCCGGCGCCCCAACCGGCAGCCGAAGGCCCGAGCCTGCGCCTGCTGCTGCACAATGTCTATATCGACAACCGCCGCCGCCCCACAGCGATCGACCAGGCGCGTACGGCAGCGGCCGACGTGGCCGTGTTCCTGGAGGTCGATCACGCGTGGGTCGCGGCGCTGGATGCACTACCCCTGCCGCATCGCCTGCGAATCCCTCGCGATGACGGTTTCGGCATCGCCGTGTACACGCGGCACCCCATCCTCGATCACGAGATCTGGCAGCTCGACGACAACGGCATTCCCACTGTGTGCCTGCGACTGGCGATCGACGGCACGCCCTGCACGCTGATCGCCACCCATCCCCTACCGCCGGTCGGCGCGAACTACGCCCACGCCCGCAACGCCCACCTGCGCGCACTCGCCGCACGCCTGCATGCCATCGTTGGCCCGGTGGTGGTGGCCGGCGATCTCAACACCACGCCCTATGCGCCGTGCTATCGCGACCTGATTGCGAACTCGATCCTACGCAACGCCGCCAGCAGACGTTGGCACCCGCCAACCTGGCGTGCGCACGGCCCGCTGGCCCTGCCGCTCGACCACTTGCTCGTCAGCCCGACGATCGCCGTCGTCGACCATCGCGTCCTGTCATCCTGCGGCAGCGACCATTGCGCGGTGCTGGTCGATCTTCGTTTGTAGCCGCCATGCGCCTATTCGTCGAAATCCAGCGTCGTGCTTCCGGCTTCGGCTGGCTCCTCATCCGTCACGCCAGGCGGGGGCGCATCGTCGGGTGAGAGCGGAGACGTCGCCGCGAGGCGGGTTTCGAAAAACAAGGCGTCCTCTTCGATGCTGATGAACACGTCCACGCGGGCGAGGTCGCGCACGATCCGTGGCAGGTCAGAGAACTCCTCGGTCGCCGAACGCGTGGACCACGGCCGACCGGCGGGCGGATTGGCGAGGCGCAGCGGTGGCAGGGCGGCGGCGAGGTCGCCGGCCGGCGGCCACCCGCTGGGGAAGACCCCCGTCGCGAGCGGCGCGGTCGGCTCGTCGCCATCGCCGGGATAGCCGAGCGCGCGACGGATCCGTTCCAGGCGCGCGGTGCGCCGCCAGGCGGCGATGGTGCGGTTGGCGACCAGCAATTGCAGGAATTTGCGTTTGAGTTGGTAGCCCTGCACCAGGTCGGCCCACAGGTGGAGGTCGCAGGCGACGGGGCCTTCGACCGTCTCGGTCAGCGAGGTGCGGATGTGGCGCAGGGTGGAGACGTCGGTCCCGATGGCCGTCAGCCCGGTCGTGTCGTCGTCATAAGCGAGCAGCGGGAAGCCGGGCGGGTGTTGGCCAGGGATGAGCGAACGGAAGCCATTATCATCGACGACTCCCGGCTCATTGCGGGTGAACGCCCCGAGCAGACCATCGACGAGCAGGCGCGGTGCGAGGACCGACGCCGGGGTGCGCATCCACGACATCATGTCCTGCGGCGGGGCGGGGTGGAGCCAGCGATGTGGCGCATAGGTCTTCGGCGCGAAGTCGCGCGTGAGCAACTGGGCGCCGACCTGCAACGGCAGCGGGACGCCCGTCATGCCCTGGAGCATCTGCGAGCGCGCAACCACGGAGAGCCCGAGCGCGATGCCCGGGACCTCCGGCAGGCGGTGCTTGACCTTGCTCGGCAGCACGAATCGTCGCAACATGCCGAATTCGCTGCGCCGGCCGATCGGCGCGATGTACAGCCGGCTGGTCCAACGCCGCTTCCCGGTCGCGACCAATTGGTATGCGATCGGGTCCATCTGCCGCCAACGCCCGACGTAGGTCCGGCGGAAACGTTCGTAGGACGCGTGCTCCTCCTGGCTCACCTGATCGAAGGGCAGGGAGTCGATCGGCGGATGGTCGTAGAGGCCGCCGAGTTCATGGTGGCGGATGGCCGTGCCGTCCTCGACCAGCCCCTCGAGCAGCCAGGCGCGATCCGCTTCGGGCAACAGATCGATCTCGGCAAGCGGCACGGGCGCACCGTGCTCGGCCGCGGCAATGGCTTTGAGCAGATGTGCCAGGCGGATGCGTGCCTCGACCTGCAGCAAGCGGCTGCGCAGGATCTGCCATCGCGGGCTGACCAGATTGGTGAGCCAGTAGTCGGAGAGGTAGACGAAGCCCCACTCGCGTTCGCCCTCCGCCGTCGTCAGTCGCTTGCGTGCGGAGACGAAATGCGGCTCCTGCAGCATGCTGCGACCCTTGTCGTACGCGGCGAGCGCGCGATCGCGGAGTTTCTCCCCCGTCGCCAGGATGGTGATGCCCGGCTCCGGCTGAGCGGTGAACGGCACATCCGGCGGCAGGGCAAGGGGCCCATCGGAGGCAATGAGCACCATGAAGTTGGTGCCGGCGCGAAAATACGGATCCCAGCCGGCGAGCGCGATGGCTGTGGTTGCCCCGGCCAGATGCGTGCGACGGTAGTCCGCCGTCAGTCCAACGCGTTTGAGTTGTGCCGCGAGCAGGTCGGCACCGGAGCCCGGGTAGAGCGGTCCGGACCACTGGTCGAACAGGGCGGCGAGGTCTTCCAGGGTCTGGAGGCAGGTCTGCGTATCCGGCCAGGCGACGTAGTAGCAGCTGCGCGGCACCCAGCGTGCGAGCGGGTGGCCTTCGAGCGCACCCGGATCGGGAGCCTCGACCCGGGGCAGCAGGATCGGTTCCGGCGGGGCCTGGTCATGGACATGGTCGGCCAGTCGCGCCTGCGAGGAGGCCGGGATGGCGTCCTGGATGTCGCGCAGACCGGAGAAGGTGTAAAGGATCCGCAGATTGGGGTCGCGCTTCCACGATGCGGACGGCTCGCTCGGAACCTGGCCGAAAAAGCGCCAGTGGAGCAGGAGCTCGAGTTCGTGATCCTCGTGTGCCGCGATGCGTTGGTCGAGCTGGCGGCGGAACCCGTCACGCCAACGCGCGAGCAGGGTCGCGCCCTGCTCCTGGTCGAGTTCGTCCACCCCGGCCTGCCAGGTGGCCTCGTCGCCCCGGCGCCAGACCGGCATCCGCAGGTCCGTCTCCAGCGCGACATGGGCCCGGGCTGCGAGGGCGGTCTTGCGCGGAACGCGGAAGAGCACGCGCAACCGACCCAAGGCATCGGGAGTGGCGCCCAACAGCACCGGATAGAGCACCGGTACCGCGGCGAGCTGGTCGTCGTCATCGCCTGCAGCGAGCTGCAGCTGCAACCGGGCATAGGGTAGACGCTGCGCGCCACGGCCATCATGCACGTCCGGCGGCAGGGTGCATTCGGCCACCGGCAGGCCTCCGTCCGGTGGCTGATACCACCGCAGCTGCGCCGCCTCGAGCAGATCGGCGGCGGGCGTTGGAGTGGTTTCGGCAGCACCGGCGCCGGTCAGGACGCACAGGGCGAGGCTGCAGATTGCCAGGTGACGCATGACGGCCCCCTTCTTTTTGTTAGCGTGCGTTTACACCTTGGTCGGTTCTCGCACGGGTCAACGACAAACAGCAGCGGCGTATCGCGCTACCGGCGCACAACCCTCGCTCAGGCTCTCGACCTCACGATGCGTGCAAAAACAACCAGCAGTGCCAGCTCGATGATCACCGATTTCACCAAAGTGAAAACCAGAACAGGATTCCCAGAGTCGAATGCCACCCACAAACCCCACGGAGCGAAAAGCAACGAAAGGACCAGCACAACGCATGCAGCGAGAATCGCGAGATCGCCGAAACCACGCATATCGCTCGACGCACCAGCCGACTCGACGTTCGACGATACCTCTTCGGCGGACAGGTCCTGGCCACAAGGGCATTGGGTGAAACCGCTGTGGATCATGTTGCCACAACGCGGGCAGGATACGTGGCGGCGGGTCATGAGCCAGCCGCACCGGAAGAACCGGCATCCCTCATGCCACCGCTGCGCATCGCCAGCGATAGTGCTGGCGTCAGAGGAATGCCGGGCGGATAGGACCGGGCCAGCCGATCCGCCCACCCGTGGAACAACCATGCCGATCCATAAGGCCAAAGCCCCTGACCAGTGACGCCGGCGCTAGGGATCATACCTGTCCCATTCGACGAGGACGCAGGTGCCAGAGGGAGCGTCGTGACGGCCGCGAAAATAGAGGGTGTCCTCCTCGCAAACCACGCTGCGTTCGTACGCCACCACCAGGCCGGGGTGGTCCAGCGCCAGTTCGCGGACGACCGTGCTCTGCAGCTCCTCCTCATCAGTTTCCGCGAGGTAGCGGAAGTGCTCGGTCCGGTCAGTACGGACGCGCCACTCGTGGCCCAAGGCCTCGCGCTGGCGTATCGCCTCGCCCAAACGGCGCCGCGCGCGCCAGGTGTCATCGCCGAACATATCGACCATGCTGGCCTGCGAGCGCACCACCTGCAGATCGGCGGCGATGCATCCGCGCGGCAACAGCACCGCCCAGTCACCGACACGCCACGGCACGGCGGGGATGTCGGCTGCATCGATGCAGGTGAGAACCAGCTGTTGTCTACCGACGGCGTCAACGTACTTGCGCACGGTCGCCACGACCTCCCGCTCCTGCCAGCTGACGGTGCGCTCACCCTCCTGCTCGAGCCGATAGCGCCCGGCGACGGCGCGGGGACAGGGCACAGCACGCGGGAGGTGCGTGGGTTGCGAGACACCCGACGGACAGGTCGGATCCGGCCCCAATACACTGATGACCTGACCATTCTGCTCCGTGCTCAGCGGCGCGCACGACCCATCGGCGATGGTCCATTCATACTGACACCGACCCGGCACCAGGAGCGGCGGCCGAGCAAACCCAGCGTCGGAAACGTCGGGCACAAACCGCCGGGTCACGCTGTCCGGGCGCGCGGGGGTGCCACTGGAGCGGATATGTTCGGCCACCACGCCGGTCGGCGCGGAACCGAGGTACTGGGTTCCTGCCTGGCTGATCTGTGCGTCTTCGTCTGCGTCGGTGGTGATCACGGTGCTCCAGGTCTCCCGCCAGACCAGCGCGGACAGGGGCGCCTCGAGGCCCCACTCGGCGACCCGCCTCTCGAGCCGTCGCTGAAGGATCAACGTCATCTGGGGGTTGGACACCGTACCCTCCAGGACCACCGTCGCCGGATCAAGGGCGATGCGCGCCTCGCCGATCCGATGCTCGCGGTACGGCAGGTCCAACTCCGGGCACAACCACACCGAAACGTCCCAGGCATCCATACCGATCCGGCCATGATGACGCCGCCCCTGACACCTGTAGGTGACGCCGTCGAGCTCCAGGTCGCGCGCCGGCAACCCGGCCTGCTCCAGCCCGGGATGATCGAACGATTGTGCTGCGGACGAGGCTTCGGTGGCGAGCAGCACGTACCCGCTGTCGGTCTCCATCAAACGTGTCAGCTGCGGGCGGCCAAACCAATCATGTCCATCGAGGCAGGTGGCGATGCGTCTGCGCACCGTCGAGTCACCGGATCGAATGATCAGGTCGTGCACCAGGCGGGTGCCAGCCGACAACGGCGCGAGCGGATGCCGGGGCCCGGGAACGGCGCAGTAGGGCTCCAGGAGCATGACCGCCCGCCCATCGCACGACGGCACCGGATCATCGATGCCACCATGGGCGGCGATGACCCAGGTGGTGGACCGCTCAGCGCCGATGCGCTGTTCACCGAGAACCCTCCCCGGCACCGCCGGATCGACGATCACCACCCCGGTCTCCTCGCTCGTCTGGTAATCGGTGGAGCGGGAATGCTCCAGTCCAAGCACCGCACCGGGGCGTTGCCCACGGGCGTCCGCCAGACCCAAACGCTGGCAGGTGAGCAGGGTCTGGGTCCGGCCGCCTCCGCTGTCTTCGAGCATTTCGCTCACGAACTGCAACCACTCCAGGCCGTTGTCCGCGAGCCGTTGGCGCAGCCCCGCATCCTCAGGCACGAGCAGCTGCATATGGCAGCGACCGTCGCCCGAAGCGTACCGCACCACCTGACAAGGATGCTCGCCACCGAGTGCGGCGACGGCACGCGAGGAGTCCGCTTCACCGGTCTGGGCTGGGTCGACCAATGCGAGCCGGCCGATGCGGGCGGGCCAATCGCCATCGTGGGTGACCGCCACCATCCCGATCCCCTCGGTCCCCAATTGCTCGGGTTCGAGCAGCGCCAGAGCTTCGTGCGCGCTGTTCCATTTCGCGCGGCGCGACTGCTGCACGATCAGGCGCCCCGCTGGGCGCAACCCCAGCACCTGACGCAGATCCCAGCTGCCCTCGCGTTCACCCGTGGCCGACTCGACGACCTCCACCTTGACCCGCCAGGTCCCGACAGGATGTCCGGTCCATCCACGTTCGATGGCGACCGGGGCGCCTGCGACGATTCCCCGACGCAGCGCGCTGGGGTCGATACGCGGGCGTCGGTGCCACCCCAGCAGCTCGAGACGACGCGGGCGATAACGGAAGCGACTGCTGGAACGACGACCGCCGTCCACCTCTTCCTGACGCCAAGCGACCAACCGACCCGGTACCGCATCGCTGACCAGCAGGGTGGCACGCTCGACTGTCGTCCAGCCCGCCATCCCGAGCTCACGCTGCACGATATGGCTCCAGGTGGTGACCCGGACTGCCGCGCCATCGATGTCTCGCATCGCCGCGGCCTCGTGCACCTTCCTGATCACGCGGATGCGTCCCGCCGTCGTCGCGCGGAGCCACCGCACCTCGAGACATCCGGGCGGCAGCAGCAACGCCGCGTCATCCTCGGCGATGACGGCACAGACCG
>JBEPXK010000181.1:0-7565 GCA_041641915.1 Planctomycetota bacterium | reverse complement strand
CCCTGCGCGTTGGCAACAACGATCAGGTCTACCGCATGAACGGTCGCGTGCTGGAGAGCCACGGCGGTAACGAGCAGATGGTACGACACGTCGGCGAGATCCACGCCTACCTCAAGCAGTGCCTCGCCGGAGCCGACGTCGGGCGGACGCAGCCCGATCGGTCGAAGATGGATCCGATCGTGATCCACTGCTTCTCCGGTCTGCCGTGGAAGTACGCCCTCATCGCCTACGACGGCGTGCGGGGCTACGAAGCCGAGCAGGCAGGCAAGAAGGCCTTGACCGCGCAGGACATGCTCACCGCGCGTGAGGTTGCCTTCGCCCCGCCGCGACTGCGCGCGTATCACGAGTGGGAGATGGGCAAGGAGCTCAACGAGATCATCCTGATGAAGTGATGGGCTCGGGCCATGCTCGGAGTGAAGAACGGCGCCGTCCGCGGCGCCGTTCTTCGCGTTGGGGCCGGTCGCGCCGCCGGATGTTGCGGCGAACCGGACGCTCCAGGCTCCGTTTGTGTAACTACTCAGAGGCTTCGCCCCTACGGTCCATTCGCAAGCGAATGGACCTACCCCATGGGTGGGCGGATCGGCTACGCCGATTCTATCCGCCCACCATCCCTCTGGCGCCAGCCCCATCGCTCGCGATGGGGCCCAATAAATCGGACTCAGTGAAGCCGCCGTCTGCCGCGGCGCCACGCGTTCGAAGTCACGAAAGGAGTTCCGCGATGACGATGAACGACGACGAGCAGGAGGATGTCGAGAGCGACATGACGCCGATGATCGATATCATCTTCCTGTTGCTGATCTTCTTCCTGCTTACCACGACCTTCATCCCTGAGGAGAAGGTCGTCGCGAGCCTGTTGCCGACCGACAAGGGCCAGCGAACAGACACGCCGATCGTCAACCCGCCACAGCAAGTCAACGTGTTGATCTATCCCTACGACCGGCATGATCCGGCGGCCTACGCTCGCGGAGCGGGCGGTGTTCAGTATTTTCACCAGCGGTGGACCACGGACCCGGTCGTCCGCGACGCGACGCTGCGGATCGGCAACGGCGACACGGTGTGTCGCCTGCGCGGTGATCTGCTGTCGCGTGCGGGTGGCGATCGGCAGATGATCGGCCACGTGCGCACCGTCCACGCTTATCTCGCGCAGGAGCTCGCACATGCGGATGGTGGCCACAAGCGGGCGGATCGCGCGCAGATGGATCCGATCGTGATCCATTGTTTCTCCGGTCTGCCGTGGAAATACGCGTTGGTGGCCTACGACGGCGTGCGCGCCTACGAGGCCGCGCACGCGAGCGGGGAGCGCGCGAGCGACCTGCTCACCGCGCGTGAGGTGGCTTTCGCGCCGCCGCGGCTACGCGCCTACCACGAATGGGAGGTGGGCAAGGAGCTCAACGAGATCATCCTGATGAATTGAGCCGGTGGCGCGCGCCCAGGTTCAGGCCTCGTGCTGCCCCGGGCGCGCAGCCGGTGCGCGGTCGTGCTCCCAGGCTGGCGCGATCGGGTCGTGGGCGGCGCGCCAATCCTGTGCGAAAGCGGGCAGGTCGTTGGCGCAGATGGCAGCACGCAAGCGACGCATCAGGCGGTTGTAATAGGCAAGGTTGTGGATCGATAGGAGCACGCCGGCCAGCGGTTCGCCGGCGCGGATGAGGTGGCGCAGGTAGCCGCGCGCGAGGTGCGAAGCCGGACTGGGGGTGTCGGGGTCGAGCGCAGCGGCGTCCGTCGCGTACTGCAGGCGCTTGAGGTGCAGCGGGCCGGCGTCGGTATAGGCGATACCGTGACGCCCCATGCGCGTCGGCAGCACGCAGTCGAACTGGTCGACGCCGCGCTCGACGGCGTCGACCAGATCGCTCGGCGTGCCCACGCCCATCAGGTAGCGCGGGCGATCCTGCGGCAGCTGTGGCAGGACGGCATCGAGGATCGCATTGCGCGCCTCGCGTTGTTCACCGACGGCCAGACCGCCGATGGCGATGCCCGGCAGGTCGCGCTCCGCAGTTGCCGCGGCGCTCTCGAGACGCAGGTCGCAGAACATGCCGCCCTGCACGATGCCGTAGAGCGCCTGGCTGGCGGCGCCACCGGGTCCGTCGTCGCTGTGCCAGGCGGCGATCGAGCGGTCGAGCCAGCGCAGGGTCAGAGCCATGCTCGCCGCGGCGTAGTCCCGCTCGGCGTCGGCGGCGGGGCACTCGTCGAAGGCCATGATGATGTCGGCCCCGAGCAGGCGTTGGATGCGGATGCTCTGCTCAGGGCCGAGCAGCATCGGCGCGCCGTCGAGGTGGGAGCGGAAATGGACCCCGGCCTCGGAGATCGAACGGTTGCGCGCCAGGCTGAAGACCTGGTAGCCACCTGAATCGGTCAGCATCGGGCCGGGCCAGCCGCAGAAGGCGTGGAGCCCGCCGAGTTGGTGCACCACCTCCGGGCCGGGGCGCAGCGCGAGGTGGTAGGTGTTGGCCAGCAGCACGTCCTGGCCAACGCCGCGGGCCTGATCGACGGTCACCCCCTTGAGCGCGCCGAGAGTGCCCACGGCCATGAAGCAGGGCGTGGGCACGGGGCCGTGCGGTGTGGCCAGCGTCCCGGCGCGGGCCTGGCCGCAGCGCGCGACGGGAGTCCAGCGGACGGGAGCGTCTACCACCAGGTCTCCACCCGCGCGCCGAGGTAGAAGAAGGCGAGGATCTCGTCGGCGGTGTAGCCCTCCTGGCCCATGGCGTAGGCGCTGACCTGGCTCATGCCCACGCCGTGGCCGAGGCCGTAGCTCTCGATGATGAACTTGCCGCCGCCGTCGGTATCGAGCACCTCGCGCGGGGAATCCTGCGACCACAGGGTCGAGGGGATGCGATCCGGCCCGACGATCTGGCGGAAGCGCTCGGCGGTGAGCACGATCGGTTCGTTGCGGTGGAGGGTGTCGATGATCACCGAGGCGACGCGGTTGCTGGGGTGGCGGTCGACGGCGAACCGGGTCAGCCACCAGTCCTGGCCGATGCCGGCGTCCTTGAGCGCCCGGCCGATGGCTTTGCGATCGAGGCGGGTCACGCGATACCAGTGCGATTCCAACTTGCCGAGCATTTCCGCGCCCGGTTTGCAGAACGCGTCTGGCTGCGAGATCATCACGTCGAGTTGGGCCAGCGGGGTGCCGTCGAGGGTGCGGGCGTCGGGGTCGAGTTCGCTGATGCTGGCGGTGCGACTGCCGGAGGAGGCGTGGAAATGGGGCACGAAGGGGGCGCCGCGGGCGGTGAGGATCTGTCCGCGGGTGTCACGCGCGGCCCAGTCGATCAGCCGGTCGCCGGAGCCGGCGCCGTGGTAGGCCGGGTCGGGTTGGGCGTCGCTGAGGTGGTAGACCAGCAGGCCGTCGAGCCGGCGCCGCGGCCGGCGGCCGCGGGCGTAGGCAAAGCCGCGGGCGACGATCGCCTGAGCGCGTAGCGCGGCGCGGGGATAGGCGCCGCCCATCTCGCTCTGCAGTACGCCGGCGACGTAGGCTTCGATCGGCAAGGCGTTGACGGCGTAGAGCCAGCCGCCGCGCTCGACCACCACCGCCAGGTTGCCGCGGTAGGCGCGCTCGCCGAGGGCGAAGACGGGGCGTTGGTCGGTGGCCTCGAAGCTGGCCAGGCTCGCCGGCCGCGGGCCATCGCCGCGGGCATGGTCGACCGGATACAGATGCAGGCGCTGCGACTGCCCGGCGTTGCCCGTCCACTCGCCGCTGCCGGAGGGGCCTCTGGCGTGGATGATCATCTGGCCGGCCGGTTCCGGAGTGAACCGGAGCATGGTGCCCGGGGGGAGCTGGCGCTGGAGCCCGTCGACA
This sequence comes from Planctomycetota bacterium, assembly GCA_041641915.1. GTDB lineage: Bacteria > Planctomycetota > UBA11346 > UBA11346 > UBA11346 > SLQH01. Next base: position 3,775 of record JBEPXK010000181.1, on the reverse strand, counting down.
TTGTCGGGCGTGACCAGGGTGCAGGCCTGCAGGAGGCGGATCTCGAGCTCACGGTGGCGTGGACGGCCGTGCTGGTGATCGAGCAACAGGACCCGCACGCCGGGGTCCCGACCGTCGCCGTGGGCGCTCTGGGTCAGGAAGCGCGGCCCGCGTTCGGCGAGCAGGCTGGCGGTGATGCTGTAAAGGAAGAAGCCGAGCAGGGCGATCAGCAATCCGCTGCGCAGAAGCTTGAGCCAGACCGGGCCGTACATGTCTGCAGGCTAGCTCCATGGCGGGCGGGGGGAAGGCCCGCCGGAGACGCTCGCCGCCCGGCTGGCGACGCAAGCCGGGCGATTTGCGAATTGTGCCGCCGCGCGCTCGGCGTACCCCATGCAGGCCATGCGGCTGCTGTTTCTCGGGACCTCGTCGGGCACCCCCACCCGCGAGCGCAACGTCGCGGGGGCGGTGCTGCGGTTTGCCGACGGTTCCGCCTGGGTTTTCGACTGCGGCGAAGGTACCCAGCATCGCCTGCTGGGTACCGACGTGCGCCCCGGCCGCATCGGCCGCATCCTGATCACCCATCTGCATGGCGACCACTGCTTCGGCCTGCCGGGGCTGCTGGCGAGCATCACTGTGCACGATCGCGGCAGCGCGCCGGTGGAGGTCATCGGCCCGCGGGGCCTGGAGCGATGGTGGCAGGTCACGCGGCAGGTCACCGGCCAGGGGCTCAGTTTCCCGCTGCGTTTCACCGCGCTCGACGGTGCGGTCGATCTCGGCGAGCGCGCCGGCCACCGGCTCAGCGCGGTGGCGCTCGACCACCGTTGCCCGAGTTTCGGCTACATCGTGCGTGAGCCCGAGCGCCGCGGTCGTTTCGATCCGGCGCGCGCGGTCGCTCTCGGCGTAGCTCCCGGCCCCGACTTCGGCCGGTTGGCCGCCGGCGAGACGGTGGTCACGGCCAGCGGCGAACGAGTGGCGAGCGCGGCGGTGCTCGGACCGCCGCGGCGCGGACGCGCGATCGCCTTTCTCGGCGATGCCTATCGCCCGGCGGCCTCGGACGCGGCGGTCGCGGCCGCGCGCGGCTGCGATCTGGCGGTGATGGAGTGCACCTACGCCGCCGAGCGCGAGACGCACGCGCGCAAGTGGCGCCACAGCACCACGACGATGGTCGCCGAGTTCCTCGCTGCGACCGGCATCCCTCGCGTGATCCTGACCCATTTCAGCAGTCGCTACACCGTCGGCGACGCGCCGGTCGGGGTCGACGATCTGGTGCGCGAGGTCGAGGTTGCCTGCCCTGGGGTCGAGGTCATGGCCGCCCATGACGGATGGGAATTCAACCTGGCCGGATCATGAGGCAGGAACACGGATCGGCTCGCCGGCGCTTGTCAGGCCTGCGGTGACTCCTACCGTTTCCCCTGCTCCTGGTCGTTCGGCAGTGGCATCCGCTGCCGCGATCCAGCGCATATGAGGAGAGCCCTGTGAGCGCAGATACGACCGTGACCATGATCGACCTGCCCCAGGACTACCGCAACCGTCAAGCGGAGTACGACGCCGCGACACGCGCGGTGGCCGAGAGCGGTCGCTTCATCTTCGGCGATCAGGTCGGCGAGCTCGAAGCGCAGCTGGCCGCCGATGTCGGCGTGGCCCACTGCGTCAGCTGCGGTAACGGTACCGACGCGATGCTGCTCGCGCTCCAGGCCCTGGGCGTGGGTCGCGACGACGAGGTGATCACCACCCCGTTCACCTTCTACGCCACCGCCGAGGTCATCCTCGCGCTCGGCGCGGTGCCGGTGTTCGTCGATATCGATCCCGAGACCTACAATCTTGATCCGGAGCAGGTCGCCGCGGCCTGCACGCCACGCACCCGCGCGATCCTCGCGGTCAGCCTCTACGGCCAGCTGCCCGATATCGCCGCGCTCGAAGCGATCGCCGACGCGCACGATATCCCATTGATCGAGGATGCGGCCCAGAGTTACGGCGCCACCGGCCCGTCCGGGCGCAGCTGCGGCGTCGGCCGGGTCGGCACCACCAGCTTCTTCCCGACCAAGCCGCTCGGTGGCTGGGGCGACGGGGGGGCGTTGTTCACCGATGATGCGCAGCTCGCCGCAACCTGCCGCAAGCTCCGGCATCACGGCGACGCCGGCCGTTACCAGCACGAGCTGGTCGGCTGGAACAGCCGGCTGGACACGCTTCAGGCGGCGGTGCTCCAGGTCAAGTTGGCCCACTTCCCCGAGGACCTCGCCGCGCGGCAACAGGCGGCGGCGCGCTACTCCGCGGCGCTCGCCGGGGTCTGTGACATTCCCGTGGTCCGGCCCGGCTACACCTCGGCCTGGGCGCAGTACACCGTACGTCTGCCGCAGCGCGATGCGGTGGTCGCGCGTCTGCGCGAGGCGGGGATCCCGGTCGGGATCCACTACCCGATGCCGATCTACCGTCAGCCGGCCTTCGTCGAGCGTGGCTATGGCGAGCTGTCGCTGAGCGAGGCCGAGCGCGCCGGGCGCGAGGTCGCCTGCCTGCCCATCCACCCCCTGATCACCCCCGCAATGCAGGAGCGGGTGGTCGACGTCCTGCGCGACGCGATCGCCGCGGCGTCCTGAATCCGAGGAGCACACATGGCAAGCGACGTACGCATTGGTCTGATCGGCGGCGGCTACTGGGGCAAGAATCTCGCGCGTAATTTCGCCGAGCTCGGCGTGCTGGCCGCGATCTGCGACACCGACAGCGACAGCCTGGGCAAGTACGCCGATCTCTACCCCGACGCGGAGCTGAGCGCGAGCTGGAGCGATGTGATCGCCATGCCGCAGGTCAATGCGGTCGCCATCGCCACCCCCCCGGACACGCATTACCAGATGGCCGAGGCCGCCTTCGCTGCCGGCAAGGATGTCTTCGTCGAGAAGCCGATCTGCCACGAGCGCGAGGAGGCGCGTGCGCTCAACGCCAAGGCCGCCGCCGCCGGCCGCGTGCTGATGACCGGGCACCTGCTGCAGTACCACGCGGTGCTGGCCGAGATGCGGCGGCGGGTCCAGGCCGGCGACCTCGGCCGGGTGCGGCACGTCGAGGCCCGCCGGCTGAACATCGGCAAGATCTACACCGAGCGCAATGTGATGTGGAATTTCGCGCCGCACGACGTCTCGCTTGCGTTGGCGATGTTCGGCGACGCGTTGCCCGAGGCGGTCAGCTGCGAAGGCCACAACCTGCTCGCCGAGGACATCTGCGACATGGCCACCCTGACCCTGCGCTATGCCGACGGAGCCACCGCCCAGGTCCAGGTGAGCTGGATCAGTCCGATCAAGGAGGCGCGGTTGCTGGTCTACGGCACCGAAGCCAGCGCGGTGTTCGACGACGTCAAGCCCTGGGAGCAGAAGCTGCAGTGGTTCGACGGCTACACCGGGGTCATCGACGGGCGCCAGGCCCGCGGCCGGCTGGCCGAACCGCGGTTCATCCCGGTCGATCCCGGCGAGCCGCTGCGCGACGAGTGCGCGCACTTCGTCGCCTGCTGCCGCGATCGGAGCGAACCGCTGACCAGCGGCCGTGAGGCCGAACGGGTGATCGCGGTGCTCGAAGCGGCGCAGGTCTCGATGGAGGACAAGGGGCGCTACAAGGCCGTCGCCGGCTGAACCGCGCCGGGTCTGACGCCCGCCAGGTAGGCACGCCCGCCACCGCGCGGCTCCGGCCGGATACCGGGTGAGCGCGGATGCGAACTGGGAACAATCGGTGGCGGTCTGGCGCCGTGGCGCAGGTCCAGCTCGACCTCGGGGCTTTCCCGCGGTGCCGCCGGATCGACCAGCCGGTGGAGGCT
>JBEPXK010000180.1:0-7575 GCA_041641915.1 Planctomycetota bacterium | reverse complement strand
GCGTCTTGCTTGTGACAGCGACAAAAACAACGTTTTGAAACAGGCGCTGTCACAAGCCGTCGAGGCACAGGGGGTTCGGAGGACGAAGTCCCCTGATGAAAGAGCAGAAAGGTGGGCCGGAGCCCTATGCTCGCAACCCTTGGGTTGTGGGCGGAGGCCCACCTTGGATTGAAGACCGGCTAGGCTTTGCCGGGCGACCGGCTGCGCGTGCGACCCGGATTGGCCGGCGGTTCCAGATCGGCCGGGTCTGTTGCCGCGACCCGTTCACGCCACAGCGGGCGCTGCGGGTCGGGCAGGCGTCGCCGCGGCGGACGCCCCTGCGGCTCGGCCGCGAACAGCCGCACCGTCTGCTCGCCGCCCCAGGTGCGCTCGGGCACGATACGCAGGGCGGTGGCCTCGCAGTCGAGCGCGCGTTGAATCAGCCGCTGGTGGTTGTCCGCAATGCGGTCCGCCGTTCGCCAGACGCCGTCGCCGGCGTCGACCTCGATGCGCGCGTCACGCAGCAGACAGGCGGGCAAGCCGAGCCGGGCGGGATAGCGGAAGGGCATACGCTTGTCGTCGCGCAGATCGCTGTCGCAGACGAGGCGCAGACCGCCGATGCGCTGCGGCGTCGACCAGCGGAAGGTGACCGCGCTACCGATGCGATCGCACCAGGCCTGCTCCGCTCCGTCCACGGGGCGATCGTGGCCGCTGCAGAGCACCGGGGCGCTGCAGCTCGCCGCCCGGGTCAGCGGGTCGATCGGCCGCGCCCGGCCGGGCAGCCAGACGTCGTCGGCCATCAGCGCCGCCTGGAGCTCCCCGATTCCGACCGGATACAGCTGCGCCGGCTCGCAACCACGCGCGCGGCAGAGCGCCGCCGCGGTGCCGGCCGCCTGCCCGAGCAGGGCGCAGGTGCCCATCACCCGGGTGGTCGACATGGCCGCGTGGGTGGCCGAGATGTTGCGGCCGGCGAACAGCAGGTTGCGCACGTTGCGCGAGACCAGACAGCGGTAGGGGATACCGTAGGGCGACGGCGCCGGGTGGTGCACGGTTGGATGGGCGGGGTAGAGCAGACCCGCCGGATGATGATCGTCCATCGACCAGCCGCCGTAGGCGACGATATCGTCAAAGTCGCCGCCGGCCGTGACCTCGTTCTGACTGAGCACGTGCAGCCCGCAGAAGCGGCGATTCTCGCGCTTGCCCGGCAGTGAGCCGACCCATTCGAGCTCCCAGCATGCCGCCTGCTCGCGTTCCGGCGCGACGTTCTTGATATAGTCCCACACGCCCCACACCACCCGGTGCAGCTCGGCGCCGATCGTCTCCGCGTCGCGGATGGTGTCGGCGAGGCCGCCGAGCTCGATCCACCAGTAGTTATGACCGCGCACGCCCTTGAGCCGGCAGGGGAAATCCTCGGGGCCGAAGCGATAGGCGGTCGGCGGCGGTGTGAAGTGCACCGGACGCTCGCCCTCGCGCACCTGGATCAGCAGCGAATTGCCCATGGTCCGCGCATCGGCCCGCGGCGGCTCGATGTCCTCGTCGTAGGCGCTGCGCGCCTCGCGGCCCCACATGTACTGCGCGCCGCTGTCGACGGCCAATACGCCGTCGCCGGAGCAATCGATGAAGCTGGTCGCCGCGATGCGGTGCCAGGTCTCGGTCGTCAGCTGCCAACAGCCAATCGCCATGATCTGGCGCGCCTCCGCCGGGCCAGAGGCCTCGACGCCGGTGCACGAGCAGTTGAGCAGCAGCTCGAGACCGGGCTGGGTCATCGCCGCGTCGCGCAGGACCGCATCCCAGACGTGGTAGTTGGCCAAGGGGTTGCGGGCCTGGTTGGCCAGCTGGAGTTCTTCGAGCAGGCCGGTCTCCTTGTGGTCGTCACCCCGAGCGCCACAGATGTGCATCCGCACCTCGGACGAGGCGTTACCGCCGAGCATCGGCCGATCGTGCACCAGGCAGGTCCGCGCGCCGTGCCGGGCGGATGCGAGGGCGGCGCACAGGCCGGCCATGCCGCCACCGACAACGCAGACGTCGTAGTGGTGGTCGCAGTGGTAAGCGGTGGCGGCATCGAACATGGGGCTGTCTCCTGGAGCGGATGATAGCGCATCGCCGCTGGCGCGTCTTGCGCCACGGCGCAAACTCCTTCTCTGTGAGCGCATATCGCATCCTTGCCGTCTGCGACCCGCACAACCCGCTCGAGCGCGCCGTGCTCGGCGGCGCCGCCGCCTGGATGCAGCGCCACCGCCCCGCATGGCAGGTCGACCTGCGGCTGCTGACCGCCACCGCCGCAGGAGCAGCGCTGCGCGCCTGGCGCGGCGACGGCGCGCTGTGCACCCAACGCCGCAGCTGGCGCGGCAGTTGGGCCAAGCGGTTGCCCTATCCCTGCATCAACACCCTCGGCCTGGTCGAACGTCCGCAGCTGCCCAGCGTGCTCGGCGACGACGCGGCCATCGGCCGCACCTGCGCGGAGCACCTGCTCGAACGCGGCTACCGCCGGCTGGAAATCCTCGGTCGCGGCGCCCGCGGCTTCGTCCACCGCCGCATGGCCGGCGCGCTCGAACGCGCGCGCCAGGCCGGCGCTGCGAGCCGGGTGCGGATCTGGCGCGACGACTTCGCTCCCACTCCCGCCGAAGAGCCGGTCGGCTATATCTGCAGCGAGGACTCGCTCGCGCGCGACTGCCTGCAGGCGCTCGCGCGCGTCGGGGTGGCGGTACCGGAGGCCGCGGCGGTGGTCGGCATCAATAACGATGTGCTCTGCTGCGGCCTGCACCGGCCAACGATCTCCAGCTGCGATCTGGCCTGCGAACGCCGAGGCTGGGAAGCAGCCGCACTGCTCGACCGCTTGCTGGCTGGCGCCGCCCCGCCGACCACCCCGCTACGCCTGCCGCCGCGCGGCGTGGTCCAACGCGCCTCGACCGCCGCGCTCGCCGCGGGCGACCCGGTACTGGAGCGGACCTGGCGCTTCCTGCGCGCCGCGGCCGAGCGCCCCGTGAATGTGGCCGAACTGGTTCGCGCGAGTGGGGTCTCACGCCGCGGCCTGGAAAATCGCGTCCGTACGCGGCTGGGCTTCGGCCTGCAGGAGGCGATCTGGCGCGCTCACGTGGCCCGGGCCAAGGAACTGCTCCAGGACCCGGAATGCAGCGACAACCTCCTGGGCATCGCGCTGGCCAGCGGCTTCGTTTCGGCCAGCGCCTTCGCCACGATCTTCAAGCGTCACACCGGAACGAGCCCGCGCGAATGGCGCCGACGCTGGAGCTGAAACGCTACTCCCCGGTCTCCGGCTCCGCTTCCGCGCGGTAGGTGAGATCGGCGATACCCGGATTGCCGCTGTCCGGCGCGAACCCGGCTTCGATCACCTTGCCGCCCTGCATCATCTGCTCCATGCGCTCCTTCGCCGGCTCCCACTGCTCCGGCAGGCCAGCGAGCAGGGCGGAGGCGGCCGCGCGGTCGCCCTCGTGATAGCGATGCAGCGCGAGCAGCACCGATACCAGCGGTTCCTGCGGCATGCCGGCCTGCGCGCGCAGCAACTCGATCCGGGCGCGGAACAGATCACGTTCGCGCAAGGCGACGGTCCCGGCGATCAGGCCCGGCAGGGCCCGCTGGCTCGGCTTGAGATCCTGCGCCTGCTTGAGGTGCATCAGCGCCGCCGCGGCGTCCTTCTCTTCGCCTCGCGCGCCGAGCGCCCAGCCGAGGTGCAGGTTGACCTCGTAATGGCTCGGGCGGACCTCGTAAGCCCGCTCGAGCGCCTTCACCGCCTCGTCGAAGCGACCCGACTGGCGCAGGGCTATACCGCCGTAGAGGTTGGCCTCGAAGGAGTCGGCACCGCGCTCGACCGCGTCGGCGAAGTGGGCGTTGGCGACCTCGACATCGCCGCGCGCCAGGGCCAGACGGCCCATCCCGACGTGGCCCTCCGGCTCGTCGGGCGCCCCCTCGAGCGCCATGCGGAAGGCCGCTTCGGCCTTGTCCTGCACCTGTTGCTTCTCTGCCTCGCTGCGCGCGTAGCGTGCGCGATGGGACAGGTACCAGTCACCGCGATAATAGTGGAGCTCGGGATCGCGGTCGGCCTTGTCCTCGAAGCTCTCGACCACCCAGTCACGCCAGATCTGTTCGACCTTGAGCGGGGTGGTGCCGTAATATTTCTCGAACACCGCGTACTGCTCCTTGTAGAGCCGATTGGTCACCGTATCGACCAGACTCCGGCCCTTCTTGCCGGAACGGAACTCCTTCTCCAGCAGCTCGCGGCCATGGTCGCGCAGGCCGTGAAGGAACTTGCTGTACGCGCGCTGGCGCGCGCTGGTGGCAATCATGAACTCGGCCACCGACCAGGCCTGGGCATACTGCACGCTGCTGCGCAGCGGATCCTGGTGGGTGAAATTCAGGTTGTCCATGTTGCGCACCTGGGTGAAGTCCTGCCAGGGGATCGCCGCGCCGGGCTGACCGAGGGGGGTGCGGACCATCTCCACCAGCCAGCCCTCGCGCTCGCGGCGGGCGAGCTCGGGATCGGTGCCGTTGTCTTCGCGCCATTGGAACAGCTCGGCGGTCCCCTCCTCGATCCAACTCGGGACCTCGAAATTGTAGATCATGAAGGTCTTCATGAACAGGTGGCCCATCTCGTGGTAGAGGTGGCGCAGCACCGCCTCTTGGCTCAGGCCCTCGGTATGGCACCCGATCTCCCGCCGCCACGGGCCGGTGGGGTTGCCGTAGCGATCCTTGGGCCGCATGATGCCGAAATAGGCGCCCGGGATGGTCTCGGTCTGATACCGTTCCTGGAAATCCTTGAGGAAATCCTCGTAGCGGCGCCAGAAGCGGATGTAGATGATCGGGTCAAAGGGGCTCGCCTCGCTGTTGCGGTTGGTGGCGTATTCGACGAAGTCCTTCGCCTCGAGGCTGAATACCGACATGAAGAAGCGCGAGGTATCGGCGATATGCTCGGCGATGTCTTTGGCGTGACGCTCGCGTTCGCGCTCGGTATCGCCAACGTCGGACTGCACCAGCAGGCAGGGCTTGAGTCGGTACTCGCCGAGACGACCGACGTCAGCCGCGAACGCCGTTGCGGCACCGCAGCACAGGATCACAAGCAGGCTCATCCGCGACAGGGTCCGCATGGTATCACCTCCGCGTCTCAGTCTGACACCCCTCGCTACGAGACAAGGGATGACCGACAGCGCCCGAACACGGGCCCGGAGCGGCCGGGCGACTCCTTGCGCGGGCGCTCGGCTTGACGCGCAGGCAGCCCGCCGGGAGAGTGGGGCCGATGCCCGCCCCCTCGCCCGCCATCGACGCGGCGCTCGCCGCCACCCGCGCACGCCTGCTCGATGAGCGCGACGCCGCCGGCCATTGGGTCGGCCGGCTCTCCTCCAGCGCACTGGCGACCGCCGTGGCCTGCGCTGCGTTGGCGGAGATCGACCCGCATCGGCACCGCCGGCTGATCCACCGCGGCCTCGACTGGCTGGTGGCCCATCAGAACGCGGACGGCGGCTACGGCGACACCGTGATCAGTCGCTCGAACATCAATACCACGTCGCTGTGCTGGGGCGCACTCGCCGTCGCGCGGCGTATCGGTCAGGGCGACAACCCGGCCTACGCGCACGCCGCCGACCGCGCCGCCGGCTGGATCGCGGCGCATTGCGGTTTCACCGGGACCATCGAGCCGCGCGCGCTGGTGCGGCGGATCCTCGCCTTCTACGGACGCGACCGCACCTTCTCCACGCCCATCTGCAGCCTGATCGCCATCTGCGGTCGTCTCGGCGCGCGCCACGAGGCCTTCGCGCTGATTCCGCAGCTGCCGTTCGAGCTCGCCGCGCTGCCGCAACGGATCTTCCGCTGGCTGCGGCTGCCGGTGGTCAGCTATGCGATCCCCGCGCTGGTGGCCATCGGCCAGAGCCGCCACCATCACCGCCCATCGCCGCTGCCGTGGATGCGCGCGATCCGCCGCAGGCTTCGCCGACCCACGCTCGATCTGGTGCGACGGATGCAGCCGGCCAACGGCGGCTTCATCGAAGCCCCGCCGCTACCGAGCTTCGTCGCCCTCAATCTCGCCGCCACCGGCCTGCGCGACCATCCGATCGTGTCCGCGGTGGTCGGGTTCCTGCAGGAGGTGGTCCGCGCAGATGGCGCCTGGCCGATCTGCACCGATCTCGCCACCTGGACCACCACGCTGAGCGTCAACGCGATGGCCGTCGGCGACCACCACGCCGACCTGCTCACGCCCGCCGCGCGGAAACACATCGTCGACTGGCTGCTCGGCCAGCAGCACCGACAGATCCACCCCTTCACCGGCGCCGCGCCCGGTGGCTGGGGGTGGAGCGACCGCCCCGGCGCCATCGCCGACGCCGACGACACCCCCGGCGCGCTGCTGGCCCTGGCCCACCTCGCGCGCGACGACCAGCGGGTGCGCAGCGCCGCCGCCCAGGCCTGCGGCTGGCTGCTCGATCTGCAGAACCGCGACGGCGGCATCCCCACCTTCTGCCGCGGCTGGAACAAGCTGCCCTTCGACCGCAGCGCGGCCGACCTGACCGCCCACACCATCGCCGGCTGGCAGGCCTGGTCGGGCGCGCTTCCCCCGCAGTTGCTGGCCCGCATCGACGCCGCACTTCCCCGCGCCCTCGGCTATCTGGAGACCTGCCAGCGCGGCGACGGCGCCTGGATCCCGCTGTGGTTCGGCAACCAGTGGGCCCCCGACGACCGCAACCCGGTCTACGGCACCGCCCGGGTGCTCATCGGCCTCGAATCGTGCGCCGCCACACCGGTCGCCACCGGCATGATTCGCCGCGGCGCCGCCTATCTGCGCGCCCAGCAGAACGCCGACGGCTCCTGGGGCGGCGTCCAGGGCGTCGACCCGTCGGTCGAGGAGACCGCGCTCGCGATCCAGGCCCTGTGCGGCACCGGCGCGTCCGCGCACGCCGCCGCGATCGACCACGGCCTCGTCTGGTTGCTGAAGACCACCGGGGAGGGGCGGCAATTCCCACCCGCGCCAATCGGATTCTACTTCGAGAAACTGTGGTATTTCGAGCGCCTCTATCCGGTGATCTTCACGCTCGCTGCGCTGCACGCGGTGGAGGTCTACCGGCGGCAGGTCGACCTCTGAGCCCGGCGGCAAAGCGGGATCGTATTCCGATACGCATGCGAACACACATTCACTTGCGCGCGTCGTCAGAGGCACCGCGCCGTTGGCACCGTTCAACCTCATCTGCCCCCATCGCCGCGGCGAAGCACGCCGATCGATCACCGTCCGGGCGGTTCCACCACCCGCATCCGGACGGCGAGCCATCAATCAAAGCCATGGCACCACCCCGGCCGGGGCCGCAAGGGCGAAGCCCCTGAGTACCTGAGCACCAGGGACCCAGAGCGAAGCGATGGGACTGGCGAGAGAGGGGTGGTCGGCGGATACAATCGGCGAAGCCGATCCGCCGACGCCATCGGCCGCCAGGCCGATGGAGAACCCCGATTGAGCCAGAGGGGTAGGCCCTGGCGAAGCCCGGGCCGTAGGGGCGAACCGTTGGAAAGCAGGGTCTGCGACTTGAGCGTCATCGCCAGCCCGCACTGCACGATGAACTTCATGTCGCAGGTCGCCGGGTTGGCCATCAGGTTCTGCGCGATGTT
>JBEPXK010000179.1:0-7575 GCA_041641915.1 Planctomycetota bacterium | reverse complement strand
CGGCCCCCTCAGAGCTCGCGCAGCGCCTTCGCACGGCAAGAATCGTCGTCAACGGGTCGGCCGACCGAGGGGTGGTTTTCTGCAAAAATGGGCCGTAGGCCCGCAGAAAACGCGGCCGGAGGCCGCGAACCTCGACCGAGGCCGTGGGGGTATGCGCCGAAGGCGCGAGGGGGCAGCGCCCCCTCTGAAGGAAGCCTCGATCGAGCAGATCTTGCGAAAACACCGCAGCCCGTCCGGACCATCAGCCACATCCCCGCCCGCCATCAGCGCAATGCGGGCAGCTCCAGCGCCTCGATCGCGATCGATTCCACCCGCAGGCGCGCATGGACCAGTGCAATTTGCAGGCGATCGGGCTGCCCGCGGGCGAAGCCCCGACCGACCACCCGCCCCGCCACCTCGACCATCACCTCGTAGACCGGTTGCCGGGTGGCGTAGTCGTAGCCGACATGGAGGTAGCTCAGCCGATGGAGCAACGCCTCGCTGAAATCATGGCTGTCTGGCCGCACCGCCGGCAGGGCAGCGATCCGCAGCGGCGGGATGCGCAGGTCGGGAGGGTGGAACCCGCCCGGCGCCTCGTTCGCGACCATCGGCGGGCCGGCGAAACGCTGGACCCGCGCGCGATAGGTGATGGCGAAGGCGGCCAGGGCACAGCTGCCGGTGACCAGTTCGGCATAGCGTTGCTCGCCAGCGGGGTTGACGAACTCGATCGCCCCCGGCGGCTGGCTGAGTGGTCGGGCTGCCGCCGCGCGTTGGCGGTAGACCTGCGGATGGTGAGCAGCGTCCGGTTCCCGCCCCCACAGCCGATGACCAGCAGGCAGCTCCGCCGGAATCACGTATTCCCCCAGGGCGTAGCGCGCCTCCGCAGCCGGGAAGAACCGCACCAGACCCTCGGCAACGGCGGCACTGCCGATCACCGGGTTGGCGAGCGTCCGCTCGGCCCAGCTCTGGACCCGGACCCCGGGTCCGACGGTGGTGGCCTCCACTCCCGGGCTCTCGAGTTCGATCTGCCCGGAGACGACCTGCAGTTCGCTACACTCGGGTTCGGCGAGAATCTTGAGACAGGTGCCGACCAGAGCGTAGCGCGCGTGCGGGGTGGTCACCAGCATCTGCTCGCCCGGCGCATGCCGTGGCAGGAAATACAGCTGCAACCGGCCGCGCTCGAGACGCCAGCGCCGCTGCGGCGCCAGCGCGCCGATGCGCAGGTCGGCCGGACCGCTGAGATCGAGTTGGGTCAGCTCGTCGACCGGCAGCACCACCCGCGCGTCGTCGGCCACCCGCAGGCGATCGCCGGGGCGCAGGTCACCCCACTGCCTCCGGGCCAGTCGCTGACCATCGCGCTCGAGCCAGACCTCGCCCGCGACCAACCCGGGCGGAGGCGTCGTGCCGTCTGGCCGCGGTCCGGTGTCATCGGACAGCACCAACGGCAGCGAGGCGAGCGCCAGCACCGCCGCGGCCGCGGCCACGAGCCACCACGGTCCGCGCACCACGCGCGCTGCTCGACGCTCACGCGGCAGGCGCCGCTCGATCGCATCGGCGATCCGCTGGCGCTTGCTCGGCGTGGAGTAGGCCAGCGCATGTGCGAGGCTGCTCCAGGTGCGCTCGGCCTGCACCCCGTCGCTCGCCTGCAAGGCGCTGACCAGACCGCGATGGGCGGCCAGCTGCGTCGCGAGCTGCGGATCGGCGCGGCAACGCGCCAGCAGCGCGCCCGCTGCGATTTCGTCGATGCTGCCATCGAGATAGGCCTCGATCGTTTCGGACAACCCGTCGCTCATGCTTCGACCCCCGGCTGGCGCATGCAATCGAGCAGCGCACGGCGGATGCGGTGCAGCCGTACGCTCAATCGCGCCTTGGGCTGACGGGCGTGCTGGGCCACCTCGCCCAGGCTCAGCTGGCGCAGGTAACGCAACTCGATCAGCCGCCGCGCGCGGCTGTTCAGCGTCTCGAGGCACAGGCGCAGCCGCTGCAACTCCGCAGCGCGGGTCTCATCGCCACCTGCGGCCGCCGCCGCGTCGACCAGCGAATCGAGATCGGCCCGGTTGTGCTGGGCCAGACGGCCCCGCTCGCGTTGGGTCTGCCGGATGTGGTTGCGGGCGATGCCGCGCAACCAGGCGCGGAAAGTCCCACCGCAACGATAGGTATCGAGGCGGTTGTAGGCGGTGAGCAGAGTCTCCTGCAGCACGTCTTCGACCTCGCTGGCCACACCGAGGCGCCAGGCGATGAACAGCCGCAGCTCGCCCTGGACCGCGAGCACGATGCGCCGGAAGGCTTCGCGCTCACCGGAGCGCACCGAGCGCACCAGCGCGTCGAGTGCGTCGGACTCGGCTCCGTTCGCGTTGTCCTCGTCCATCGTGTTCCCCAGGCGCCGGCGGCACCGGCGATTCGCCGACCGATCACCTACTATCGGCGATTCGGGCGATGATATTTCCGATCGGCGCGCAAATCCAGTGTGAGCTTTAGCTTGTGTCGCTCCACCCCGATCTGCGCGAGGCCGGACCCGGCGTTGCCCGCCACCGCCGCGATCGCATACTGGTAGGACTGTGCCCACCCGCCGCAGCCTCGGATCCTATCTCCTGCTCGAACCGCTCGGCGAAGGCGCCACGAGCTGGGTGTTCCGTGCCGAACACCGCCGCACCGGCGTCGCGGTTGCAGCCAAGATCTTCAAGCCCGCGCAGGAGGGTCGAGCCGAGCGCCTGGCCCGCTTCCGCCGCGAAGCCGAACTCGGTGCCAGCATCCGCTCACCGTACGTGATCGCGATCCACGCCACCGGTTCGGTCGACGGCCTGCCCTACATGATCTGCGATCTGCTGCGCGGCTATCCGCTGAGCGAGATTCTCGCCGTCAAAGGCCGGCTGGACTGGCCCCACGCCACGGCGCTGGCGCGGCGGGCCGCCCGGAGCCTGCACGATCTGCACGCGCAACGGGTGATCCATCGCGACATCAAACCGGCCAACATCTTCGCCACGCGCGACGGCGCGGTGACAGTGATGGATCTCGGCCTGGCCAAACGCATCGACGGCGAACCGATCACCGGTATGCATCCCGGTGGCGCCGCCGCGCTCGGCACCCCGGCCTACATGGCTCCGGAGCAGATCGCCGCGCCAGCGTCTGTCGATGAACGCACCGACCTCTATGCCCTCGGCGCCACCCTCTACCATCTGATCGCCGGCCAACCGCCCTTCAACGCCACCGACCCCTACGCGGTGATGGAGGCGGTACTCGCCCGGCGACCGGCCTTCCCCAACGCCGTGTTCGATGGCTGTCCGGGACCGCTGCTCGAACTGCTCGACGCGCTGTTGGCCAAATCACCCGACAGCCGCCCGGCCGATGCCACCCAGGTGCGCCGCGCGCTCGGCCGCGTACGCGACACCCACCACGCACCGCAACCAAGCTACGCCTTCCGCCGGCGGACCGAGAGCGTGCTCTCCAGCGGCGCCCGGCGCTGAGACGCCGGAGCGCGATCACCACCTGCGCAATGCGATCACAGCAGCGCTTGCCCGCGCGCACCAGCGGCGCGCACGGCCGGGATTCCATTCCAGCCAGCGGGTAGCGTGCTACGGATACGCTGCGCCGCACGCGCGACAGCGACGATGCACGGAAGGGGACCCATGGGCCACGGCACCAGCATGGACGACGCTGCCATCCTCGCCAACCTGCGCCAGGTGCTCGACACCGAGGCCGCGGCCATCGGCACCCTCTGCGCCGGGTTGACCCAACAGCGGGATGCGCTGGCAGCCGCCATACACCGGATCCACGCCGCCTGTGGGAGCGAACAGCGCGGACGACTGATGGTCAGCGGGGTCGGCAAGATGGGGCTGATCGGGCGCAAGCTCAGCGCCACCTTCGCCTCCACCGGCACCCCGTCGCACTTCCTGCATCCGACCGAGGCACGCCACGGCGATCTGGGGCTGCTGCGTGAGGAGGACGTGGTCCTGGCCTTGAGCAACTCGGGGCGCAGCGAGGAACTGCTGGTCCTGCTGCCGAGCCTGCGCCGCATCGGCGTCGCGGTCATCGCGCTGGTCGGCGATGCCAGCTCGCCGCTGGCCACCCATGCCGACACCGCCATCGCGATCGGCGCGACCACCGAAGCCTGCCCGCTCGGCCTGGCCCCCTCCACCAGCACCACGGTGATGCTCGCCCTCGGCGACGCCCTGGCCCTGTGCGTGCAGCAACTACGCGATTTCACCCCGGAGCAGTACGCCCGCTTCCACCCCGGCGGCGAGCTGGGCCGCCAGCTGATGACCTGCGGCGAGGTCATGCGCCGCGGCGAACGGGTGGCCCGGGTCCACCCCGATGACCCCGTGCGCCGGGCGCTGCAGCGCATCACCGCCTCGCGCAGCGGCAGCGCGTTGCTGGTCGACGCCGACGGACGCCTCGAGGGCATCTTCACCGACGGCGACCTGCGCCGGGGCCTCGATGCGGCCGCCGATCCGGGCGCGGTGCTGCTGGCCCCGGTGCGCGAACTGGCCAGTGTGCCCTGCACCAGCGTCGCCGCGGGCGACCTGCTCGAACGCGCGCTGGCGCTCTGCGCCCGGCGGCACATCAACGAGATCCCGGTGGTCGACGCCAACGGCCAGGCCCTCGGGCTGATCGACCTGCAGGATCTGGTCGATCGCGGTTTCTCCGTTGCCGGTCCCAGCGGCGGCTGAGGCCCGGCCGTCGGCGCTCAGGGCAACGGCAGGAAGGGCGTCTCGTCGAAGCGGTCGTCCATGTCCTCGTAGACCGAGATGATCTCGTCGAGGGGGATGTAGACGCGGTAGCGGTGGGCCTCGCCGCCGAATTCCGCGATCGCGTCAGCGAGCAGGACCTCGCGCCGCGACTCGCCGGTGAAACGCTCTTTCGTGAAATTCTCGTAAATACGCCGGCTCGTATCCGGCGACCAGTTCAGGCAGCGCACCTCGCCGACCAGCAGCTCCTTGCGCACCTCGACCACCTTGAGCAGGAAACGCTCGCCGCGGCGGACGATCACGGTCGCCACCCGCTGGACCTCGGCGAAGGCCTCGAGCAGCTTGCCGATGCTGCCGGGATTGTCGGTACCCGGAACGATGATCTTCTTGCCGCCGCTCATCGGCCTCCTCTCGGGCCCGATCGCTCGACCGCTGCCCCGCTGCACGCTCAGCGCGCAAGCCTACGCCGCGCCGCATCCGGTCAAGCCGGCCGGGCGCGACCCGCAATCCGCCATGACTGGCCTCGTTCGCATCGGCGGCAACCGGGCAAATGTGACCGGCATGCCGGCGGCGGCAAGCGGGGAGTGATCTTGAAAATCGCTTGACTCGCCACTAGGATGCCGCGGCGCGGCGTGGGCATCGACCTCTCGCTGAACGGGAGGTGGATGTGCAGCTGCGGACGACATCTCTGCTCGCAGCCACCGCCATCTTCGCGGTCGTCCTGCTGGTCCTGTGGGCCAGCAGGCCCGATACCGATGAACAGGTGGCGCAGCTGTTCGCGGACATCCGCACGGGGCTCGAGGAATACGATGCCGACACTTTCATGGCGAGGCTCGACGAGGATTACGACATCGCCGCCCACTGGCCCCGCGCCCGCGAGCTGCCCACCGGCGATGCGTCGCTGCGCGAGACCGTCCACACCCTCGCCGTACGCTACCTCACCGCCCTCAAGCTGCGCGGCAGCAACCCGCCGCGCTTCACCTTCGAGATCCACGACGTCGCCGAGACCGACGGGGCCATCGTGGTCGACGCCACCGTCACCCTCGACGACGTTCCCCGCACCGTGCGCGTCACCCCGGCGCGCCGGGCCAGTTTCCGCCTCCGCCGCCATGGTTGGCTGCGCCCCACCCTTCGCATCATCGGCCACGACCCCCTCCGCTAGCGGAGCCGGATCACGGGAGATCACATGAGCACGCTGACCCTGGATTACACCAACTGCCTGGCGACGTCGATCGGTGCGACGCACGGTCTGACCGAGTCCGAGATCGAGACCCTGGTCGCCAAGTTCCCCAAACATCACGAAACGATGGAGGAACTGCGCGCGAGCAAGGAGACCGGCTTCTTCGACCTGCCCTACCAGGACACCAAGGCGGTCAAGGATCTGATCAAGGACTGCAAGGGGCAGTACACCGACCTGGTCATCATCGGCATCGGCGGCGCGACCGTCGGTCCGGCCAGCCTGTTCGGCGCGCTGCTCCACCCCAACTGGAACCTGCTCACCGACAAGGCCCGCAAGGGCGCCCCGCGGGTGCATCTGGTCGGCAACGCCGATCCGGTCACGCTCAACAGCACGCTCGAGGTGGTCGACCTCAAGAAGACGCTGTTCCTGATCGTCAGCCGCAGCGGCAATACCGCGGAGACCAGCGGGATCTTCCTCTGGCTCAAGGAACAGCTCAAGCGCAAGAACGGCAAGACGGCGCTGGCCAAGCAGATCGTCCTCGCCACCAACGCCGAACACAGCGCGCTGGTCGAGATCGCGGAGAAGGAGAAGATCCGCGTACTCGACATCCCAAGCAACCTCAGCGATCGGTTCAACGTCCTCGGCCCGGCGACCCTGCTGCCGGCGGGCCTGTGCGGCCTCGACATCGACCAGCTGCTGGCCGGCGCCGAGGCGATGGACAAGCGCTGCCGCATGGACCGGGCGATGGAGAACCCGGCCTACATGCACTCGCTGATCCACTACCTGCTCACCCGCAAGCGGCGCAAGACCATCCACGCGATGATGGCGTTCTCGGACCGGCTCTACGCGGTGGTCGAATGGTACAGCCACCTGCTCTCGGTCAGCCTGGGCAAGATGCTCAACCGTAAGGGCAAGGCCGTCCACGTCGGCCCCAGCCCCGCCTCCTGTTCCGGCCCCAGCGGCTGCTACGGCCAGATGCAGCTCTACCAGGAAGGCCCCTTCGACAAGGTCCTGACCTTCCTCACCGTCAGCGATCACGGCGCGGACATCGCCCTGCCCAAGATCCATGGTAATATCGAAGGCGTGGGGTACCTCGCCGGCAGCCAGCTGAGCACGATCATCGACGATGCCTACATCGGCGCAGCACATACCATCACCGCTTCCGGCCGGCCGAACCTGACCATCGCCATGGACGTGGTCGACGCGCACAACATCGGCGGGCTCTACTTCATGCTCCAGCTGAGCACGACCATGAGCGCCGAGCTCTACGGCATCGACCCCTTCGACCAGCCGGGGGTGGATACCAACAAGCAGGCGGTCTTCGCCCAGCTCGGTCGCGCCGGCTTCGAGGACAAGGCCGCCGCGCTCAAGGAGTTCCGCGCCAAGGATCGCCAGACCTGCTGAAGCGCGGGCTCGTACCCCCGCGCGCAGCGGCGATCACCCGCCATGCCCTTCGCCCACGACCGGCCTTCGCTCGAGTCGACTCCCGACATCCACGACGCCGAGGCGGTGGTCCCCGGCAGCACCGAGCAGGATGTCCAGTCGGCCCTCGCCGCGCTGCGGGACCACCGCGCCCCGGCCGGCCCGCTACTGGACATCGGCTGCGGCACCGGGCGCCACACCCGCGCCCTGCGCGCATCCGGCCGGGGCGTCTGCGGCATCGACATCGATGAGCGCATGATCGCCGCCGCCCGCTCCGCGGATCCGGACCATCCGGCGGCCTACCGCGTG
>JBEPXK010000178.1:0-7620 GCA_041641915.1 Planctomycetota bacterium | reverse complement strand
AACCAAACTGAACTACCGCTCCGGGATCTGGCTGGTGGGTGCTGACGGGCTCGAACCGCCGACATTCGCCTTGTAAGGGCGACGCTCTCCCAACTGAGCTAAGCACCCCCGAAAAGGCGCGCTAGTTTAGGGCATCTTTCAGCGCTTTGCCAGCCTTAAATTTCGGGCTTTTCGACGCCGGAATCGTGATCACCTCGCCGGTCCTGGGATTCCGGCCGGTCCGCGCCGCCCGCTCGCTGACCGAAAAGGTGCCGAAACCCACCAGGGTAACGGAATCACCGTCTTTCAACGTTTGCTGGATCCCCTTGAAGACCGCCTCCACAGCCTCGGTGGCGTCGGACTTGGAAAGATTAGTTTTGTTGCCGACCAACTCGATCAATTCCGCTTTATTCACGGTTACTATCCCCTTTACATGTTTTGGTTTAGAGCGTGTTATTCAAGACAATTCGAGAATAACGAACTTTACGAAAATCCTGGACAAGCAAATTGAAAGGACAACTTGCGAACGAACTCGTGCGCGGCGCGCCTGCGCACCCTCCACGGGTCATGTATATAACAACCTCAAATTCGGCGTGTCAAGGAAGCGCACAGAACAGAAAAGTCTTGACAACCCTCCCATGACCTTTTTCGACACCGTTCGTCACACTGGCCCGCTGGATACGATATCGATTGCTTGTCGTAACTGAGTCCGGCCCGACGAAACGACATGTGTCGGGTGCGCCGGCAACCCGATCGGCCGGCGCGTTCCCCGATCGCTGGATCCGTCTGTGCAAACTGACTAGTGCGTGATAACGCTGTCGCCGGACTGCTCGGCGACCGGCTTCTTTGCCGCCTCACTTTCCGGTTCCTTTCTCAGCTCCGGCACGCGCTCCAGGGCGACCTCGATAACTTCGTCGATCCACTTGGTGGGCCTGATATCCAGGCTGTCCTTGATGTTCTTGGGAATCTCCACCAGGTCCCGCTCGTTCTCCTGCGGGATGATCACGGTCTTGATGCCGGCGCGGTGAGCCGCCAGCAGCTTTTCCTTGACGCCGCCGATGGGCAGCACTTCCCCGCGCAGCGTGATTTCGCCGGTCATGGCGACCTCGGACCGCACCGGGATGCGCGCCAGGGCGGAAACCAGGGCGATGCACATGCCGATTCCGGCGCTGGGCCCGTCCTTCGGCGTCGCGCCTTCCGGCACGTGTATATGGAAATCGTGCTTCTGGAAATACTCGGCCTCGACCCCGAAGCTCCTGGCCCGGGCCCGGACCACGCTCATCGCGGCCTGGATGGACTCCTGCATCACGTCGCCGAGCTTGCCGGTATAGATGTGCTTGCCCTTGCCGTCCAGGATGGCGGCCTCGATGGTCAGCAGCTCGCCGCCCACCTCGGTCCAGGCCAGGCCCGTGACCTGCCCGATCTGGTTCTTCTCTTCCGCCTTGCCGTGCCGATACTGCTTGACCCCGAGGTACTTCTCCAGATTCCGGGGACGCACCTGAACCGCCTTGCGGTTCTTGTCCAGCAACAGCTCCTTGGCGACCTTTCTGCAGATCTTGGCGATTGTACGCTCGAGTCCGCGCACGCCCGCCTCGCGGGTGTAATACCTGATCGTGTCAATGATCGCCGGCTTCGAGATCTTGAACTCCCCCGCCTTGAGCCCGTTGCTGTCCATCTGCTTCTTGACCAGGTACTTCTCGGCGATCGCCGTCTTTTCCTCTTCCGTGTAGCCGGATATCCGGATGACCTCCATTCGATCCAGCAGCGGCGGCGGTATATTCAGCGTATTCGCCGTGGCGATAAACAGGACGTCGGACAGGTCGTATTCGACCTCCAGGTAGTGGTCCACGAAGGTGTGGTTCTGCTCCGGGTCCAGCACCTCCAGGAGCGCCGAGGAAGGGTCGCCCCGGAAGTCCATCGACATCTTGTCGACCTCGTCCAGCATGAACAGCGGGTTCCGGGTCTTCACCTTCGACATGTTCTGGATGATCTTGCCGGGCATCGAGCCGATGTAGGTGCGCCGGTGACCACGGATTTCCGCCTCGTCGCGCACGCCGCCCAGCGACATGCGTATGAACTTGCGATTGGTCGCGCGGGCGATGGACTTGCCGAGCGAAGTCTTGCCGACACCCGGAGGGCCCACCAGGCACAGGATCGGACCCTTGATCTTCTTCTGCCTCTGCTGCACGGCCAGATACTCCAGGATGCGCTCCTTGACCTTTTCCAGCCCGTAGTGGTCCTCGTCCAGGATGCGCTCGGCGGCGGCGATATCCTTGCGAACCCGGCTGCGCTTTTTCCAGGGAACCTGCACCAGCCAGTCAACGTAGTTGCGCACCACGGTGGCCTCGGCCGACATGGGCGACATCATCTTGAGCTTCTTGATCTCCGCCTCCGCCTTCTCCTTGGCTTCCTTGGTCATACCCGCCTCTTCGACTTTCTTGATGAGATCGTCGAGCTCGTTCGGCGCGTCCTCCATGTCACCCAGCTCCTTCTGGATGGCCTTCATCTGCTCGTTCAGGTAGTACTCCCGCTGGCTCTTTTCCATCTGCTTCTTGACGCGGCCGCGGATGCGCTTTTCGACCTGAAGCAGGTCGATCTCCGACTCCATGACACCGAGGATGTGCTCCAGGCGCTCGCGCGTGCTGGCCATCTCCAGGATGTGCTGCTTGTCCTCGATTTTCAGGCTGAGGTGCGCGGCGATGGTATCCGCCAGGCGTCCACCGTCGTCGATGCCGGCCAGCGAAGTAAGGATCTCGGGCGGGATCTTGTTGTTGAGCTTGACGTACTGGTCGAACTCGTTCATCACCGTGCGGATGAGCACCTCGGCTTCACGCTCGTCCATCTCCTCGTCTTCGATGGGCTCGATGGCGGCGCTGAACAACTCGTCGGTGGCGTCGTAGCCGGTCACCTTGTAGCGCTTTTCGCCCTCGACGAGCACCTTGACGGTGCCGTCGGGAAGCTTCAGAAGCTGCAGTATGCTGGCCACCGTTCCCACCTGGTAGATGTCGTCCGGGCCGGGATCATCGTCCGCGGCCTCCTTCTGAGCCACCAGCAGGATATGCTTGCCGATCTCCATCGAGCGCTCGAGGGCCTTGATGGATTTCTTGCGCCCGACAAACAAGGGTATGACCATGTGGGGGAAAACCACCACGTCCCGGAGCGGCAGCACCGGAATCGAGGATTCGGTAAGTGTGAGCTCTTCACTCATTCAGGACACCCATCGGATTGATTGGTTGGTTCGCTGGCGCCGGGTGCAGGGACTGTACCGGCGGCCCGGGACGGCTAGATTCCAATATGCGGATAAAACCGCCCCCGTTCAAGTGGCGGCAGCGCGTACTGGGCCCGGCCCGCACATTGCGCCCGGGCGCTAGTGGCTGGTGGAGGCCTGTTTCTGGTCGGATTCTTCGTAGATATACAGGGGCTTGGAGCCTTCGCTGATCACGCCGGCGTCGACGATCACCTTCTTCACCCCTTCCATGGCCGGCAGCTCATACATGGTGTCGAGCAGAGCGTTCTCCAGGATCGAGCGCAGGCCGCGGGCGCCGGTCTTGCGGTCCATGGCTTTGCGCGACACCGCCCGCAGGGCATCCTCCCGGATCTCCAGCTCGACCTCCTCGAGCTTGAACAGGCGCTGGTACTGCTTGACCAGGGCGTTCTTGGGCTCGGTGAGAATCGACACCAGGGCGTCCTCGTTCAGCTCCTCCAGGGTCGCGCAGATCGGCAGCCGGCCCACGAACTCGGGAATCAGGCCGTACTGGATGAGATCCTCCGGCTCGAGATCGCGCAGAATCTCGCCGACGTTCTTGTCGTCGGTCTTGCTCCGTATCTCCGCGCCGAAACCGATGCTGCTCTTCTCCGAGCGCTCCTGGATGATCGTCTCCAGACCGGCGAACGCGCCGCCGCAGACAAACAGGATGTTCCGGGTATCGACCTGAAGGAATTCCTGCTGCGGGTGCTTGCGGCCCCCCTGGGGCGGCACCGAGGCGATGGTTCCCTCGATCAGCTTGAGAAGCGCCTGCTGCACGCCTTCGCCGGACACGTCCCGGGTGATGGACGGGTTGTCGGACTTGCGCGATATCTTGTCGATCTCGTCGATGTATACGATACCCATCTGCGCCTTGTCGACGTCATAGTCGCACTTCTGCAGCAGCTTCTGGATAATGTTCTCGACGTCCTCACCGACGTAGCCCGCTTCCGTGAGCGTCGTGGCGTCGGCGATGGTAAACGGCACGTTGAGCTGCTTGGCCAGCGTCTCGGCGAGCAGCGTCTTGCCCGACCCGGTCGGGCCGATCAGCAGAATATTGCTCTTGGAAATGTCGGCTTCGCCGACCTGGTCCTCGTTCTCGACCCGCTTGTAGTGATTGTAAACCGCTACGGAGAGAACCTTCTTGGCGATGGACTGGCCGATGACATAATCGTTGAGGCTGTCCCGGATCTCATCCGGCCGCGGAAACTTGCTCCGCGTCCCGGCGCTCTCGGCGCCTTCCTGGACCTCCTCGCGGATGATGTCGTTGCACAGCTCGACACACTCGTCGCAGATGAACACGGACGGACCCGCGATGAGCTTGCGCACCTCGTGCTGGCTCTTTCCGCAGAAGGAGCAGTAAAGGAGCTTTTCGCTCTTACCTTCGTTCTTGTCGTCGGCCATAGAATCTCAACCTGCCACACGCTTTACGATGCAGTTTCAGACGGATTTTTGCAAGTACCCTTTACGCCCGTTTGTCGATCACCGAGTCGATCAGCCCGTATTCAACCGCCTGCTCGCCGCCCATATAATAGTCGCGGTCGGTATCGCGCGCTATGGTCTCTTCGTCCTGGCCCGTATGGTGGGCGA
The DNA here is from genome assembly GCA_041641915.1 of Planctomycetota bacterium. Taxonomy (GTDB): domain Bacteria; phylum Planctomycetota; class UBA11346; order UBA11346; family UBA11346; genus SLQH01. The sequence continues at coordinate 2,807 of JBEPXK010000178.1, read as the reverse complement.
GCAGCCTGTTCAGGCGCTTTTTCAGCTCCAGGATCTCCTGGGCATGGATGTCGATGTCCGACGCCTGGCCCTGAAAGCCGCCCCAGGGCTGATGGATCATCATCCGGCCGTGGGGCAGCGAGTGGCGCTTGCCGGGCGCGCCGCCGGCCAGCATCAGGGCGCCGGCGCTGGCCGCCTGGCCGATGACCACGGTGCTCACGTCCGGCTTGATGAACTGCATGGTATCGTACATTGCCAGTGCCGCAGTCACCGCCCCGCCGGGGCTGTTTATATACAGGTGGATGTCCTTGTCCGGGTTCTCGGATTCCAGGAACAGGAGCTGGGCGACGATCAGGTTCGCCATCTGGTCCTCGATCGGGCCGACCAGAAACACGACCCGCTCCTTGAGCATCCGCGAATAAATGTCATAGGCGCGCTCGCCGCGGCCGGTGCTCTCGATCACCATCGGCACGAGGCCGACGTTCTGCGGGTCCGTCATTCGCTGGTCGTTCTCTTGACTCATCGACATCTGCTCATCAGTCTTTAGTTCTTGGGCACGGACGCGCGCCGGGCCTAGCCGGCGGGCTGCTCCGTAAGTTCCTGCAGGGAAATCGGCTCGTCCCTGCTCTCGGCGCCCTCCAGCAGCATGTCGACGACCTGCTCCTCGAGTACCGCGGCCTCCACCTGCTGCATCCGCTCGCGGTTGCTATGGTACCACTGCACGAAAGCCTCGGGCTGCTCGTAGCTCGCCGCCATGCGCTCGATGCGCTCCTTGACCTTTTCCGGATCGGCCTTCAGCTCGTTTTTCTGAACGATCTCCGAAAGAATCAAGCCGGTCTTGACCCGTTTCTCGGCCTCGGCGCGATACTGCTCGCGGTCCGGGTCGAACTGGTCCGTGGGCACGCCCTGCTGCTGGAGCATCGACCGGCTCATCGCGATCATGTTGTCGATCTCCCGGTCCACCAGCTGGGACGGCGCTTCTATATCGTTCTGCTCGAGCAGGGCGTCCAGCACCCGGTCGCGGGTGAGCCGGCTGACCCGCTCGTCGCGCTCCCGGGCCAGGTTGTCCGCGATCTCGCGGCGGAAAGCCTCGATGTCCCCGTCTTCAATACCAAACGTTTTGACGAACTCCTCGTTGACCTCGGGGAGCTCCGGCTCGCCGACCTCCTTGACCTGGATATCGAACTCTACTGCTTTGCCGGCCACCTCCTCGCCGTGGTAGTCGTCCGGAAACTCCACGGTGACGGTGCGCTGCTCCCCCGGGCCGGCGCCCAGCACCCCGTTCTCGAATTCCTCGAGGAACTGGCCCTGGCCCAGCACCAGCTGGTAGTCCTCGGCCTCGCCGCCGGCGAACGGCTCACCGTCGATGGTGCCCTTGAAGTCGACGGTGATCTGGTCGCCCTCCTGCGCGCCGCGCTCCACGGGAACATAGCTCATTTTCTGGCGGCGCATGGACTCCACGGTGCGGTCGATGTCCTCGTCGCTGATCTCGCACACGGGGCGCCGGATCTCGACGCCCGCCAGGTCCAGCTTCTCGACCTCCGGATAGACATCGAAACTGGCCGTGAACTCGATGTCCTTGCCGCGCTCCATGGACTTGGGCTCGATATCCGGGGTGCCGGCAGGGATCAGGTTCTCCTGGTTGAAGGCCTCGTGCAGCGAGCTCTCGATGAGGCTGCCGGCCACCTCCTGCAGGACCTGCTCGCCGTACTGCTGGTCGATGATCCTGAGCGGCGCCTTGCCCGGCCGGAATCCCGGCAGCTTGGCGTTCTTGGCCAGATTCTTCAACCGCGTCTGGATCTTCTCCTCGACCTCGTCCGCGGGGATGGAGACGGTCATCGCCCGTCCCAGGCTGCCGGTGTTCTCTACGGATACTTGCATTCAGTCACTCTTGGTTGTCGGTTCCGGCCGAGATATCGTCCGAATGAGGGTCGGTGAAGCGTCGCCCCGTGCCGCGCATGCGATGCCGTTCAGGCCATCGGCGGCCGGGCTCGCGACCGGATATCGGTATTGTCCGGTCCGCCGCCCGTGAAATTCAAGGCGCGCAAGCCGTCCGCCTGCCGAATCCGGACCGCACGAGACCTGGTGCGAAAGGGGAGACTCGAACTCCCACGGGTTGCCCCACTGGTACCTAAAACCAGCGCGTCTACCAGTTCCGCCACTTTCGCAGCATCCCGGCGCCAACGCCCGCGGTCCCCCTGGCGCAGATGGGTCGCGGTTTATACCACGCCGGCGGGGTCCTTTGGAATCACGAGCCCCGACCGGAACGACGCCGTTGAATAAGTATCCTATCAAGGCCGGAAGCCCGCCAGCGCCGCCTCGGTAAGCCGCTGCCCTTCGCGTTCCAGGTCGAAGCCGCGTTCCGACAGCGACCAGCGGATCGCCGTGCCCTGTATCACCGCGATCAACAGCCATGCCGCGGCATCGGCATCGACGTCGCCGCGGATCTGCCCCCGGGCGATTCCTTCGCTGACGAGCTGCTCCAGGCGGGCATGGAATCGCCCGGCAAGTTCCCCTACGCCGGCGCGCAACGCCGCATTGTCGCGATGCAGGGTGCGCGAGAACAGGATGGCGGGCAGCGCGGGGACATCCTGGATCACCCGGAGCTGGGCCCCCACCAGGGTCCGCAGCCGGTCCAGCGGCGTTTCACCCGCTTCCGCCAGCGCCCGGCGCCAGGCGGTCTGCATCAGCTCTCCGACCAGCAGGGCCAGGGCCCGCCACATCTCGGACTTGCCGCCCGGGAAATGCCGGTAGAGCGCCGGCTCGGTAATGCCCAGGCGGCCGGCCAGGGCCCGGGTGGTTACCCGGTCCGGCCCGGTCTCCGCCGT
>JBEPXK010000177.1:0-7637 GCA_041641915.1 Planctomycetota bacterium | reverse complement strand
ACCAGGCGTAGGGCCCCTCGCACCGCAGGGGCACTGGCTCATCCGGCAGCTCGCGCCCGGGGCGCAACCGGGTGCACAGCGGCGCGACCACGTCGAATGCGGCAAGGTCACGCTCGCCCTCCGGCCCGGGGTCGCATTCGAGGTCGCGCAGCAGCGCATCGGGCAGGGAGTGGCGCACCGCGGGGTCGCGCGGGTGATCCGCCGGCGCGAGCCGACCGAGCGGCCCTGGTGCCTGGCGCTGCGCCAGACGCGCCTCGGCCAGACGTCGTAGCACCGCGTTGGCCACCCCGGCGAAACGATCGCCGCCAGCGCGGCGCAGGGCCGCGACCGTCTCCCCCACCGCGGCGTGAACCGGAATCCGATCGAGGGCGTAGAGCTGATGCGCGCCGATGCGTAGCGCGTGGCGCAGCAGGTGCGGCTGCGAGCCCTGCCGCAGGTGACGTTCGTAAAGCTGGTCATAGAGCCGGCGGTGGCGCAGCGCCCCGAGTGCCAGCTCGCGCGCCAGGCCGCGGTCACGCCCGACCAGGGCCTTCGGTGCCGCGGCGAGCCCGTCGGCGATCAGCGCCAGCCGGCCTTCCTCATGACGGCGGAGCAGTTCGATGGCGAAGGTCCGGGGATCGATGCCCCCGCCGCCACCGGCCGCGTGGGCCGGCCGGGAACGGGGACGCTGGTGTGGGCTTGGCATCAGACTGGTGGTGTTCTTCTTTCCGGCATGGGACCGGGAGCGTGCACGGGCTCGACCCGGAAAACGAAATCAGCCAGGCCGGCAGTCACGCGCTGGCGATCGAGCGACGGACATGGGGGCGAGCGCGAGGGCACGACAGCGAGGGTCTGCACGGCAGCCTGGGCCGGAATCCGATCAGCGCTGCGCCTTGAGCTGCGCGATACGATCGCGCAGGGTGCGTTCCATGCTTTTGAGGTAGAAGTAGTCCTTCATCGCCGAGTAATTGTGGACGTTCTCGTCGGTATAGCCCTTGGCCTTGGCCGCCTTCTCAACCTCCTGATAGGCGCGCTCCAGGCTGTCGCCCTTGACGAGCGAATGGGCGTGCTCCAGCTCTGCGATGTCGTTGCCCCGCAGCGCCTGCACCACCTCCTTCTTGATCCGCGAGACCTCGAGCTGCAGCCGGTCGGTCACGTCGGCGGGGCGGTTGTCCACTGGCGGGTCGCCCTTGTTCATCCAGACAACCAGAACGATCACGAAGACCAGCAGCGCCACGCCGGTAAGACCGAGCAGAACCATGCTCGTGCTGTCGAACTTGGCCTTGCCCTTGCCGCCGCCACCCCGGGTACCGGTGCGGGTGCTGCTGCCTCGTTGCTGGCTCGACTGACGACCGGAACTGCTGCGATTGGTCCGGTTGCTGCCGCCACGCGCCGACTTGCCGTTGGCCGCGGCGGCCCCGGCGGCGCCGCGGCCCCGATCGGATTTGCTCGCCGAACGGGTCGCGCTGCGCCCGGTCCGGCTGCGCGGTTCCTCCTGGCGACCGCTACGTCCGGTGGTCGCACCCCGGCTGCCCCGCCGGCTGGACCGGGCCCGACGCGACGAGCTGCTACCGCTCTCGCCGGTCGCAGCGGGCTGTTCCTCGACCGGGATCTCGACCGTGTCGACGTTGCCTTGCGGCGGCAGATCGCCGTCGTCCTCGGGAAACAGACCGACCGGTTCCGGCTCCTGCGCGCCGAGCGCATCGGGCTCCGGATCGATCGAGACGTCGACCTCGGCTTCGCCGGCGTGAGCCTCATCCGGCTGGACCGGGGGCTCCGCCTCGCTGTCGGCAGCGTCCTCATCGAGCCCGACCGCGCTCGGCGCGTCTGCCTTCGCGTCCGCCTCGGCATCGGATTCGGGTTCCGTGAACCCGGAATCGTCCTCGTCCCCCGCGCCTTCACCACCGGCGCCGAGAGCCGAGAAGCTGTTCGCCGCCTCGGCCATGTTGCCGTATTGCGGGTCCGCGTCGGACTCGGGCATGTCGTCTTCGTCGAAGCCGACCGCCTCCTCCTGCTCCGGCCAGTCGTCCTCGGAGTCGCCGCCGGCCTGAGCGGCCTGGGCGGCTTCGCGGGCGAACAGCTCCTGACCCGCCCGGACCAGGGCGTCGGTATCGGGCATCTGCCGCGGAACGGCTTGCTCCGCCTCGGCTTGAGAGCTGTCACTCATGGAAGCGGCAGCCGCGGCCTCGAGCAGATCGCCACCCCGTCCATCCTCGACGCAGCTGCCGCAGATCGTGACATCGGCCTTCCTGATCCCCTGGCCCCGTTTGAGGTCGGCATCGGAAACCCGGGCGGCACAGCTGTCGCAGAAATAGATGTCCATAGAGCTCGATCCGCTTGCTTTCGATTGAGGGAAGAGGGTACGCCGCAGGCAAATGGCCAACGGCGGGAAATCAAGGCCGGGATACCAGCCGTATGACTCGTTGCACGTTGATCACCAACAGCTCCATGGTCACCACCGGGTCGGCGCCGCCGCGTCGCAGATCGCGTTGGGCCTGGAGCACGCCGGTGAGCACCCGGGTACAGCACCGGCGCCCCAGTTCGCGTGCGCGACGGCGCGAGTGATACAGATTCGGACGCCCGCGCACCCCGGCCAGGGCCGCGGCCTCGGCGTCGTCGTCGGTCTCCAGGGCCGCGAGGCAGCGCCGTAGCTCGTTGGCCACCGCCGCCAACGCGAGATGCGGATCGAGCCCGCCGCCAGCGTGCAACAAACGGATGGCGCGGGCACTGCGGCCGGAGAGCACAGCGTCGGTGAATTCCCAGATCGGCCGCTCCGCTTCGCCGCCGACCACCGCCGCGACCGCACGCGCATCGACCGGTTCGGCACCGGCGTAGGCGGCAGCGAGCTCGAGCCCCGCCACCAGGCCATCCACATCCTCGCCGCGGTGGCGGACCAGCTCCTCGGCCACCTCTCGCGGGCGGGCGATCGGGGTCGGCCAGGCACCCAGCAGGTCCACAAACCAGGGCAGAAAGGCTTTGCCCCGCGGCGCCGAGACCTTGTGCAGACAGTTGTTACGACTCAGCGACCGGGCCAGACGCTCGTTGCCCGGCAGCTTGTCGACCACCAGCACCAGAGCGCCGGCGACCACCGGCTCGCCGACCAGGCCCTGCAGCCGATCGCGCCACCGTTGGAGGTAGCGCTGGCCAGCGCTGACCACATGGAGCGCCGGCGGTTCGAAGAGCGAAGGCGTGTCCAGCCCCAGGATCAGGCTCTCCATGTCATCCGGCTCGGGCGTGCGCTTGATCGGCCCATCCCAGCCGGAGAGCAGCTCGGCGACGGCCTGATCGCGCAGCCGCCAGCTCTCGCCGACCACCGCGTGCAGGCGGCTGGCCCTGAGATCCGCCGTCGAGGAATCGAGCACCGCCATCCGCGGCATCTACCACCGCCTCGGCCCGGGCGCAACGGATTGTGTCGCGCGCGTCGCCCGGCGGGGGCTTGTCAGGCCGACACGGCTTTCCATCATGCCGTGCCCGGCTCACATGCCGCGTCGATCCGTCTTCAGGGCCCATAGCTCAATGGTTAGAGCAGGCGACTCATAATCGCTTGGTTGGGGGTTCGAGTCCCTCTGGGCCCACTCTTTCATCCTAACTCCTCAGGGGCCTTGCCCCTACGGTCCATTCGCAAGCGAATGGACCCGCCCCTTCGGCGGTATCGGGATTCCCATCGATCGGCATCGCCGATCGATGGGTGGGCGACTGAGCAGAGCCTCGTTGCGCCTGCGCGACGACTGCGGCTGGACGCCCCGGGAGGGCTGGCTACCGTCGCCGCCCCGGCCGATCGTCAGCATCGCAACCGGACGAAACCGAGGACGCCGCAGCGAGATGGTCACCACCGCGATGAAACGCTACCGCGTGCGCACCGCCGAACAGGCAGCGCACGTCGGCCCGACCGGCGCCACGCCGATCGCTGCCGCGGAGCTGTTCGGTCGTCAGGCCCCATTGGTGCTCGAGGTCGGCTTCGGCCACGGCGATTTCATCACCGCCACCGCGGCCGCACGGCCGGAACACGACGTCATCGGCGTCGAGTACGATCGCCTGCGGGTGACCAAGACCGCCCACAAGGCCGCCCGTCGCGGCCTGACCAATCTGCGGTTGTTCCAGGACGAAGCCTGGCACTTCGTCCATCACCGACTCGAACCCGGCAGCATCGCCCAGGCCTACGTGCTGTTCCCCGATCCCTGGCCACGCCGCCGCCATCGCCGTCGACGCCTGCTCACCCGCGCCTTCCTCCTCGACCTCGCCTGGTGCCTCGCCCCGGGCGCACGGCTGACCATCGCCAGCGACCGCCACGACTACGCCTTCCAGGCGCTTTCGAATGTCAGCACCCTGCCGGGGCTGTTCGTCAACCGGTATCAGCCCGCCGGCTACGCCTTTGACATCCCCACCACGGTGCCCACCGTATTCGAACGTCACCGCAAGCGGGCAGGCTGTCACATCGCCTATCTGGCCTTCGAGCGTACCACCGCCACAGCCCCGCCGCGGGTCCCCTACCGGTATCCCGGCAAGGAGGCGCAGTGAGATCATCTGGTCTGCCCAGCATGCTGGAGAACGCTTTCGAAACGACCGACGCGCGTGCATCGGCGGTCGAACGCCAGTCGAGTCCAACCGAACTGAGCCATGTCCACGCCCGCCGCGCCATCGTCGCGATACTCGCCGGCGGCGGCTTCGCCCGACGGGCGCTGACCCTGGTCCAGGCCGGCCATCTCGCTGACCTGCCGGACCTGCCTCAGGACCTGAGCGCGCGCGCCTTCACCGCAGCGAGCGAATTGCCGCTCGATCCCGTGCCGGGCGAGGTACCCGGCATCCCCGGCGCCCTCCCGGCCGACCGCGACGCCCTCGCGGCCCAGATCCTGCCGCTGATCACCACCAACCCCGGCCGCATCGGTTTCCAGGCCGCGATCACCGCCGCGCTGCTCTCGCTCTGGCCCCACGCCACCCGCGAGGAACGCCTCCGCCTGCGCCGGGCCTGGCACGCTGGCATCCTCAGTGCGACCCCGGCGGATCCACGCAGCGTCCTCACCCGCGCGCAGCTCTGCGCCTGGCAGCGCGATATGCAGACCCAGTTCCACACCGAGCCGCCCTGTCCCTCGGTGATGATCGAACTGCTCGAGGACCGCACCGCCAAGGGCGCCTACACCACGCTGGCCACCTACCTCGGCCCCTGCACCAATGTGCCCAGCCTGAGCTGGATCATGGGCAGCTGCGCGCGCCAGGCCCTGGTGCGACGCCACGATCGCCACGCCCAGCTGCTCGAGACCCTCAGCGGCTCGTTGGCCTGCGAGGCCATGGCCCCGCTTGCCCCCTGCGAACACATGATCACGCTGCTCAGCCAGCTGACCCACGAGATCTGGTGGCTCTACAACCATGGCGACCTCGATCGGGTCACCACCGGCCGGCACGAACACCCCGCCGATCTGGCCCAGGCGATGGATCTCGGCGACTATGCCGCGGCCCAGGCCGCCGCCCGCCGCGCCGTCCGTGACCGCTGCGACTTCTGGCAGAACCTGTACCGCGCGCTCGATCGCCTCCTTCTCAGCAACACGACAGCCTGGCCACGCGCGCTCGACGCCATCCTGGTCACCGCGATGCGCAACGGCCCCAACCGCATCGGCCCCGACGACGCCGCCGTCGCCGCCGGCCAGATCGCCGCAGCGCGTCACTGACAACGCTTCCCTCAGAGGGGGCGCTGCCCCCTCGCGCGCTCACGCGCGTCCCAGCTGCGCTTGCTCCTCGCTTCGCTGCGGGGCTGCGCTTGCGCTACGTCGGCCCGGTGGCCCCACCGGGGCCACCTATCGCTGCGCGATGCCGACTCCGCCCCCCACGGCCTCTGTCGCCCTTCGCCCGCTTTGCTGGCGTTTCCGCCGTCCCTCCGGGCCCGGCTTCCTCGCTGTCGCTCGTCGCGCTCCACCGGCCGCCGGCCCCACCGGGGCCGGCTATCGCTGCGCGATGCCGGTACCGCCCTGCGGCCCTTTTCCGGCGGAAATCAGGGATCCGTCGGCCGATGGGGACCGGCCCGGCCCCCATGACCCCCTCGGCGGCGCGCTGACGCGCGCAAGGCCGGGATCGGTTTGGTCGCCTTTCCCGGAGTTCTCAGGGACCTGTCACCCCTTGACGCAGACGATCTGCTTCACGGTCTGCTCGATGGCGACCAGGTCCGCCTGGGCGGCCATCACGGCGTCGATGTCCTTGTAGGCCGCCGGGGTCTCATCGATGACCGTGGCATCCTTGCGGCATTCCACGCCTGCGGTCGCCGCGCGGTGGTCGGCCTCGGTGAAGCGACGCTTTGCCTCGCCGCGGCTCATCGCGCGGCCGGCGCCGTGGCTGCAGCTCATGAACGAGCGCGGTTCGCCCTTGCCGCGGACGATGTAGCTACGGGCGCCCATCGAGCCCGGGATGATGCCGCGGTCGCCCTCACCGGCGCGGACCGCGCCCTTACGCGTCACCCAGATGGTCTGGCCGCCGTGCGTCTCCTCGGCGACGTAGTTGTGATGACAGTCGATCGGTTCATCGGTGGGCTGGCAGGCCTTTCCGGTCGACACGCTCGACACCGCTTCCACCGTCGCCGCGAGCATCAGCTGACGGTTGACCCTGGCGAAGCGCTGCGCCCACGTGACGGCCTGCACGTAGTCGTGGAACAGGCCGTGGCTCTCGGGCAGGTAGGCCAGATTCGGATCGGGAAGCACGATGTGGAAATCCCGCATCAGCTTCTTGGCGGCCTTGATGAAATCGTTGGCCAGGGCACCGCCGATGCCGCGCGAGCCGGAGTGCACCATCAGCCATACCTGACCGGTGGTATCCAGCTCGACTTCGATGAAGTGGTTGCCGGTGCCCAGGGTGCCGAGATGGCGGAGGCTGTTCGCGCGCCTGGCGCGCGGATGGTTCGCGAGCAACCGCTCGAAACCCTCGCCGAGCTGTTCGTCCCAGGCCGCCTGGATGTGCCCCGGGATGCTGCCCCATGCACCGCGGTCGTTGCGCCCGCCGTTGTCGGTTCGGCCGTGCGGCACCGCGTGCTCGATCGCGCGCCGCAGCGCGCCGAGATCCTCGGGCAGATCCTCGCGACGCAGGTTCGTCGGCACCGCGCACATGCCGCAGCCGACATCCACACCGACTGCAGCCGGAACGATCGCGCCCCTGGTCGGGATCACGCTGCCGACGGTGGCACCGATACCGAAGTGCACGTCCGGCATCACCGCGATGTGCTCGTGCACGAAGGGAAGGCTGGCGACGCGCAACAGCTGTTCGCGCGCGCCATCCTCGATCGGGACCCCCTTGGTCCACGCGTAGATCGGGCGGCGCCTGCTGCCCTTGCTGGCGATAACGATGTAGCTCTGCTCGGTCATGGGGTGCTCCTGGTGCGCCAGTGGGGCAGCGCCGGTCTCGTGTGGCCGGTCCGCGGCACTTCGGCGCTATGTAGAGCCAGTCCCAATGAGGCAAGGCAAAGCGCCGCAGTGTGTTGCGTGATTCGCATCTGGGCATGGCCTGCGAATTTCACTCAATGCTGGGAAATCATGGCCGTATAATTTCCATGGCAACCTCCACCACTGCCGATTTCGACCATCTCGTAGCTGGTTCCCAGCAGATGGAGATCCGCCTGCCGCTCCCGCTGGTGGAGAGTAACGTTGACTACGAACGAACAAAGCGGCTCCTTGCAGACATGG
>JBEPXK010000176.1:0-7646 GCA_041641915.1 Planctomycetota bacterium | reverse complement strand
GCCGCTTCGAGGGCGCCAAGTCGACCTACAAGGTCGACACCTCCAGCCCCTCGATCGTGCGTGATCCGGCCAAGTGCATCCTCTGCGGCAAGTGCGTCCGCGTCTGCGAAGAGGTCCAGGGCGTGGCAGCGATCGATTTCGTCGGCCGCGGCAGCCAGGCCACCGTCGGCACCGCCTTCGACGGCGGCCTGAACACCTCGACCTGCGTCAACTGCGGCCAGTGCATCCTCGCCTGTCCCACCGGCGCGCTGCGCGAACAGAGCTACGCCAAGGAGGTCGCCGCCGCGCTCGACGACCCCGAGACCGTGGTCGTGGTCCAGCACGCCCCGGCGGTCTCCGTGACCCTGGGCGAGGAATTCGGCCTCAAGCCGGGCACCGATGCCGTGGGCACCATGCACGCCGCGCTGCGCCGACTCGGCTTCGACTACGTGTTCGAGACCTCCTTCTCCGCCGACCTGACGATCATGGAGGAGGCTTCGGAGCTGGTCGACCGCATCACCAACGGCAAGCCGCTGCCGATGTTCACCAGCTGCTCGCCCGGCTGGGTCAAGTACCTCGAGCACTTCTATCCCGAGTTCCTGCCCAACGTCTCGACCTGCAAGAGCCCGCAGCAGATGCTCGGCGCGGTGATCAAGCACTACTTCGCCCAGCAGGCGGGTATCGACCCGGCCAAGGTCTACTCGGTCTCGGTCATGCCCTGCACCGCGAAGAAGTTCGAGGCCGGACGCCCGGAGATGGGCGCCGATGGCCAGCCGGATGTCGACGCCGTGCTCAGCACCCGCGAGCTGGCGCGCCTGATCCGCGCCCGCGGCCTCGACCTCGATGCGCTCGAACCCGAGGGCGCCGACACGCCCTTCGGCGAGCGCAGCTCGGCCGGCAAGCTCTTCGGTGCCTCCGGCGGCGTGATGGAGGCGGCGATCCGTACCGCCCACCATATGATCACCGGCGAAGAAATGGCCGAGCTCAAGGTCCAGGCCGTGCGCGGCAACGATGCGATCAAGGAGGCCACCGTCGCCATCGGCGACCTCAAGGTCGGCGTGGCGGTGGTCAACGGCCTGGGCAACGCCCAGACCCTGCTCGACCAGATCCGCAACGGCCGCGACGACATCCACTTCGTCGAGGTCATGACCTGCCCCGGCGGGTGTATCTGCGGCGGCGGCCAGCCCTACAAGACCGACCCCGAAGCCGCCCGCAGCCGCATGCGCGCGCTCTACACCATCGACCGCGACGCCACGCTGCGCACCTCGCACGAGAATCCGTCGATCAAGCGGATCTATGCCGAGTTCCTCGGCGAGCCCAACGGTCACAAGAGCCACGAGCTGCTCCACACCCACTATCAGAAACGGAGCTGACCGGCACATGGTCCCGGCCAACCACCAGGCCTACATCACCACCGAGGGCGAGCGCTGCCGCATCTGCTACACCTGCGTGCGCGAGTGCCCGGCCAAGGCGATCCGCATCGTCGACGGTCAGGCCGACGTGGTTCCCGAACGCTGCATCACCTGCGGCAACTGCATCAAGGTGTGCAGCGTCGGGGCCAAGCAGGCGCGTGACTCCACCGCGCGCGTGGCGGCGATGCTCGACGAGGGCCGCCCCATCGCCGCGGTGCTCGCGCCATCGTTTCCCGCCGAGTGGCCCGACTGCGCACCCGAGGTGGTCGCGGGCATGGTCCGGTCGCTCGGCTTCGATCAGGTCTGCGAGGTGGCCTTCGGTGCCGATCTGGTCGCCGAACGCTACCGCCAGCTGCTCGACGACGAATCTCGTGCCGGTACCGCCCGGCGCCACATCGCCACCACCTGCCCGGCGGTGATCACCTTCATCGAGCGCCACCATCCCGACCTGACCGAGTGCCTGGCCCCGATCGTCTCGCCGATGATCGCCATGGGCCGGGCGCTCAAGCAGCTCCACGGCCCGGAGCTGCGGGTGGTGTTCGTCGGCCCCTGCATCGCCAAGAAGGCCGAAGCCGACTCGCCACGAGCCGACTGCGGCGCCGGCGTCGCCGATCCGGCGATCGATGCCACCATCACCTTCGGCGAGCTGCGCGAGCTGGTCGCCCGCCGCGGCATCACGCCGGAGAGCGCGGCACCGGCCGACTTCGATCCGCCCCATCCGGCCGCCGGCGCGCTGTTCCCGGTCAGCCGCGGCATGCTCCAGGCGGCGGGCATCCGCGAGGACCTGATCGAAGGCCAGATCGTGGCCACCGAGGGCCGGCGCAACACCGTCGAGGCGATCAAGGAATTCGCCGAGGGCAACCTCGATGCCCGCCTGCTCGAAGTGCTCTGCTGCGAAGGCTGCATCATGGGCGCGGGCATGACCACCGACGCCCCCCTGTTCTCCCGGCGCTCGCAGGTCAGCAGCTACGTGCGCGAGCGCATGCGCCGGCACGACCCCGCCGCCTGGCGCGAGCAGATGGACCGCTTCGCCGACCTCGACCTCTCACGCGCCTTCCTCGCCGATGACCAACGCCTGCCCGCACCCCAGGGCGAACAGATCGGCGCGATCCTCGCCCGGATGGGCAAGGTCTCGCGCGAGGACGAACTCAACTGCGGCGCCTGCGGCTACGAAACCTGTCGCGAGCATGCGATGGCGATCTACAAGGGGCTGGCCGAGAGCGAGATGTGCCTGCCCTACATGGTCACCCGGCTCTCGGAGACGGTGCAGGAACTCGAGCAGTCCCATGCCGAACTCGCCACCACCCAGGAACAGCTGATGCAGAGCGAGAAGCTCGCCAGCATGGGCCAGCTGGCCGCCGGCATCGCGCACGAGGTCAACAACCCGCTCGGGGTGGTGCTGATGTACGCCCACCTGTTGCTCGACGACAACGGTGACGAGGCCAAGGCGATCCACGAAGACCTGCGGATGATCGCCAGCCAGGCCGACCGCTGCAAGAAGATCGTCGCCGGATTGCTCGATTTCGCCCGTCAGAACAAGGTCCTGCGCCAGCCGGCCGACATCATCGCCACCCTGGAGACCGCGATCAAGAACGTGCCCCGACCGCCAGCGGTGGCGCTCGAGCGCAGCATCGCGGTCGCCGACCCGGTGGCCGAGATCGACGCCGACCAGTTGATCCAGGCGCTGACCAACCTCATCGCCAATGCCTATTCCGCGATGGAGGCGGGCGGTACGCTCAGCATCGCCGCGAGCGACCAACCCGACACGGTGAGCCTGACCATCGCCGACACCGGCACCGGCATCCCCCCCGACATCCTCGGCCGGATCTTCGACCCCTTCTTCACCACCAAGCAGATCGGCATCGGCACCGGCCTCGGCCTCGCGATCGTCTATGGCATCGTCAAGATGCACCGCGGCGATATCGCGGTCAAATCCAACACCGACGCCGACGCCGGCGCGGGCCCCACCGGCACCACCTTCACCATCACCCTCCCTCGCAAGGACACCCAGACCAATGGCTGACCAGCAGACCATCCTCATCGTCGATGACGACCCGGACTTCCGCCTCCAATACAAGATCCAGCTTGAGGCAGCCGGCTACGCGGTGGTCGAGGCCGAGTCGAAAGACGATGCCCTCGCCAGCATCGAAGCGGACAAGCCCGTGCTGGTGATCCAGGACCTGATGATGGAGCAACCCGACACCGGCTTCACCCTGTGCCACAAGTACAAGCAGGCCCACCCCGACCTGCCGGTGATCATGATCACCGGCGTCACCGCCGAGACCGGCATCGAATTCGACGCCACCACGCCCGAAGAGCGCTCCTGGGTCAAAGCCGACGCGGTGCTCGCCAAGCCGATCCGTTTCGAGCAGCTCCAACAGGAGATGGACCGCCTGCTCGGTTGAGCCGGAGAGCCACCGCCGCGCGGCTCAGGTGGTGATCTGGAACCCACAGCCGTCGTGACCGCCCGGCAGGGAGGTCAGATTGGCGTGTTCGTCCGGGATCTGCTCCCAGCCCTCGCGCAGCGTGGCGATGACCGGCATGATCGCCTCCAGCCGGGCCGGATCGCGGTCCAGGCTGGCTTTGGTGATCTCGCCGATGAGGAACAGGTAGAGATCGCGCAGACGTTCCGCGATCTCGCCCCCCTGCTCGAAATTGAGGGTGGAGGCCAGCTCGATGAAGATCTTGCGCGCCTTCTGACAACCGACACAGGCCAATTCGGGGTTCCCGTTCTGCATCCCCAGCTTGCCCTGCAGCAGGAAGCGCTCGGCCCCCTGGTAGAGCTTCACGATCAGATCCCGTTGGCTGAGCGTATTGGCTTCTGTCTTCCGATACGCCGCAAAGGCCCGTTGCCCAGGTGGATTCATGGCGACCTCCCCCTTCCCCTCTACACTATCGTCATCTGTACCCACCGCTTGAGCCGCGATGCCTCAGGAATCGTTGCCGCCGGAAGCCATGTTCTGGAACGACCGGATCTGGCTGGTGAGAAACTGCTGCTGATTCTGGTAATAGGCGGTGAGCTTCTCCAGCTGAAGGAATTCCGCCTCATAGCGCTCCCGCCGTTGCGCCAGCAGTTCGTCCATCCGGGTGATCCGCTCGTCCATGCGTGAGATCTGGCCGGTGAGGAAATCCTGCTTGTTCGCCAACACGCCGTCGACGCTCTGGGTCAGCGCCTTGACCCGGTCGTTGAGCGCATCGCCCAGGCCACCGGCCACAAACAGGTCGCGTACCCCCTCGGGATCCGTCGCCATGGCGCTGGCGAGCGCGCTCTCGTCGAGCTCGAACAGGCCCGTGTCCTCGTCGTAGCTGATACCGATGCCGGCCAACCCGGAAATCGCGCCGGTGGCATCCTGATCCGGCGCGCCGCTGACCGCCGTGCGCACCAGGCTGTTGAGCGAGCGGCGGATGTCGCCCTCGTTGAACAGGACACCCGCTTCGCCGCTGTCCTGGCTGTAGTCGGCGTTGTCCCGGAAGTAACTCAGGGCGCCGTTGAGGCTCTCGACGAAGTCGGTCACCCGCTCGGTGGCCTGACCGCTGTCGAAGCCGATATCGATCGTGACATCGGCGGCGACCGCCTTGGCCTCGAAGGTCACGCCATCGATCAGCTCATTGACGGTGTTGTCCGCGCTGGTCGCGGTGGCGGTAAAGGCGCCGGCGCCGCTGCCCACCTGCATCGACACCACGGCGTCCTGCGCCGCCCGGGTCTCGCTCAGGGTGGCGAAGGGATCGGCATCCGGCGAGCCGCCGGTGATGGTCGAGTTGACGCTGATGGTGTTGGCGGCGCCGGTCTCCCGCCCGGTGAGCACCAGCCGATAGGGATTGGCCGGATCGGTGGTGGTATCGGACACCACCTGGGCCAAGACGCCGGAATCGGCGTCACGATTGATCGCCGTGGCCACGTCCTCGAGGCTGGTCGCCTCGTCGAAGCTGATGCTCCAGGCCTCGCCGCTACCGACGGTGATGGAGACCGTCCCCGTGAACGCGGCGTCGGTCTTGGAGGCCTGCCCGGCCGTGGCCACCTGATGGGTCTGGGCCAGCTGTTCCACCGAGACCGCGTACGACCCCGCGGACGCCACCGAGGTCGCCGTGGCTGTCAACGCCGTGGTGTCGCTGCTGCTCACACTCTTGGCGTTGAAGGTCGAGGCGCGCCGGAGATAGAACAGGTCGGTATCGGCATCGAGCATGCGCAGATTGAGCGTCCGGACCGCCTCCAAACGCAGTTCTGCCATCTCCTTACGTCGTTCGACCCCGACCACCGACTGACGCTCGGCCTGGATCATCGAATCGATGATCTCCGCTGTCGGCAATCCGCTGGCCAGTCCGTCCACCCCTGTCACGCCCACCATCGCACACCTCCCGGTCCAGAGCAACGCACATGGCGTTCCGGTCGCTCCGGTCGCCACCGCAGGTCAGCATCGACCGATCGCGGGCGCACTTGAGCCCGTTCCGGGCGCAATCCGGGCTGTGTCCGGGTCACGCGAAAACCCGCTCAAGCGGTCCTGGAGCTCGCCGTTATTGATCCTGGTCGGCCACGGTGGCCTGCCGGCGGCACGGACGCCGCCTCCATCCCGGCTCTCACTTTCCAAGGAGGAATCGACATGAGCCTACGCATCAATCACAACATCGCGTCGATCAACGGCCATCGCAACATGCTGCGCAACGACCGGGCGATCTCGAGCTCGCTCGAGAAGCTGTCTTCGGGCCTGCGCATCAACAAGGCCGCCGACGACGCCGCCGGTCTGGTGATCAGCGAGCAGATGCGCGCCCAGATCACCGGCCTCAACCAGGCCATCGACAACAGCGAGACCGCAGTGTCGATGGTGCAGACCGCGGAAGGCGCCCTCGACGAGATCAACGCCCTGCTGACCAAGGCCCGCGAGCTGACCCTGCACGCGGCCAACGAAGGCGTCAACGACACCAACCAGCTGCTGGCCGACCAGCAGGAGCTGGACAACGCCATCTCCAGCATCACCCGTATCGCGGAGCAGACCCAGTTCGGCACCAAGAAGCTGCTCGACGGCAGCCTCGCCGGCGCGCAGAACTTCGACACCACCAAGATCCACAAGTTCGACGTCGGCACCGACCTGATGGCTCGCGCCGACTTCGCCGGCGATGCTTCCGTGTCGCTCAACATCACCACCGCAGGCACCGCGACCACCATCAGCGGCTTCAGCGGCGCCGCCGGTACCACGACCACCTTGGCCAGCTTCATGGCGGGTGGCTTCTCGGCGCTCGGCTTCAATGCCAGTTCGACCTCGGGCATCGCGACGATCACCAGCTTCTTCAACGCAGGCTCGAACAGCCTGGCCGAAGGTGCCAGCGTCACCCTCACGGTGGACGGGGTCGACTACAAGTTCGAGAACCAGGAAAGTGTCGCCGACATCCTCAGCCAGGTGAACTCGAAGCAGGATGCCTACACGCTGGCAGTCGATTCCTCGGTCGGCCTGCAGGCGACGCGCGACCTGCTCGGCGCCTCCGGCGATGCTGCGGATGTCCAGGTCACCACTGTCACCGGCGTCAAGGCCGACGCCTCCACCGCTGCGAGCAGCGGCACCACGACCGTCAGCGGCGAACAGGGCGACAGCCTGGACGCCGGTACCCAGACCGTGGCCACGCTCAACGGCCTCAAGATCGGCGATGACACCAACGTCACCGTCAATCTGGTCTCCGACCTCAAGGATGCTTCGATCTTGCGTGCCAACGCCTACGGCATCGAGATCGAGACCACCAACGACTTCGCCGACGGCACCGGTGGTACGGCCCTGTCGCTGACCAAGGGCGCGCTGTTCCAGATCGGCGCCAACGACAGCCAGACGGTGGCCGTCGACCTCAAGGGGGTCAAGGCCGACCAGCTGGGCCTCGGTGGCGATCCGGATGGCGACATCACCAGCCTGCAGTCGCTGGTCTCACGCCAGTCGCTGGTCAACGGCGATTTCGATGGTGCGCTGCAGGTGATCGATACCGCGATCGATGATGCCACCAACCTGCGCGGGCAACTCGGCGCCTTCCAGGCCAACACCCTGGAGAGCGGCCTCAACAGCCTGCGGGTGGCGCAGGAGAACCTGACCGCGGCCGAGTCGACCATCCGCGACGTCGACTTCGCGGCCGAATCGGCCCGGTTCACCCGCAACAACATCATGATCCAGGCCTCGACCGCCATGCTGGCCCAGGCCAACCAGCTGCCGCAGAACGTCCTGCAGCTGCTCGGCTGATCCGCACGGTAAGCTGGGTTTCCAAGGGCATCCCTCGCGCAAG
>JBEPXK010000175.1:0-7711 GCA_041641915.1 Planctomycetota bacterium | reverse complement strand
CCAGCGAAGCTGGCGAAGGGCGACCGAGACCGGGGGGGGTGTGCGCCGAAGGCGCGAGGGGGCAGCGCCCCCTCTGAAAAAAGCCTCACACTTTCAGCGAGCACAGCCCGACTACGAAACCGAGATCCTGTTTGGAGATCGGGCAGGCACCCTCGACTGCGAATTCGACGCTGGCGGTGAGCATGCCTTTGAATGGGGCCACGCGGTAGCTCGAGCCGAGTACCACCGCGGGCACGCTGATGCGTTCGATCTGCTGCGGCGTCTTGTCGAGCGCGGAGCGCAGTTGGCCGGCGATGATGTTGGCCATCTCGCACACGCCATCCGCCACCTCGCCGCTCATGGCGTCGTAGCTCTGACCCAGCATCCTGCCGGCCAGGTGGCAGGCGCCCTCTTCGCTGACGTTGAGCAGGATCGATCCGCAGTTGCTGCCGGCAAAGCCGATGATCGCCGTGACCGCACGGACCGTCGACAGACGGATGCTGATGCCGACCGGCACCGGCACGATGTTGGCCATCGCCATGCTCTCGGTAGTGGTGGTGACGATGGCCGCAACCAGAGCACCATCGATGGCGATCAATCCCATGCTCACGGCCCTCCGATGCCATGATACCTCCGGACGGGGGCACAACCAGTCGCGGTCGGCACCCGTCCGCGACCCGTAGAGCCCTTTTCGGTTGACCGCCAAGCCTCGCGCGCGAACCATCGGCCATGGCCCCAGACCGGAGGGAGTGCATCATGGACCAGCACGCGCGCAGCGAGAACGAACGCTATTATATGAGTCTGCAACCAAGCGAGATGGCGGTTTTCCGTGCCGCCTCCGAGATCTTCGCCGCCTACGTCGCCAGTGGACAGGTCGCCAGCGAGGACGCGCGCAAGCAGTTCATGCGCCAGGCGATCAGCGATGCGATCTCGCTCGCGACCCATGTCGAGAAGCTGATCCAGAGCGACAACGAAACCGCCCACGGCGCCTGAGACGGATAGGAATAGCGCATGCGAACCATCGTCTGGGGCGCCATCGGCTGCGGCGACGTCTGCGAGCGCAAGAGCGGCCCGCCGCTGTATCAGGTTCCCGGTTGTGAGCTCGCTGGCGTCACCCGCCGCGATGCGGCCAAGGGACAGGACTTCGCCCGCCGTCACGCCTGCCGCTACTTCGCCTCGGCCGCGGAACTGCTTGCGGCACCGGATATCGACGCGGTCTACATCGCCACCCATCCCGACACCCACGCGCACTACACCCTCCAGGCGGCCGCCGCCGGTAAACAGGTGCTGGTGGAGAAGGAGATGGCCAGCAACGCCGGGGAATGCCGGGCGATGATCGACGCCTGCGCCCAGGCCGGCGTGACGCTCGGGGTCGCCTTCTACCGCCGCTGCTACCCGAGCATCCTCCGCGCGAAGCAACTGGTCAGTGAAGGTGCGGTCGGCGCGATCCGCGAGCTGCAGATCAACGACGAGTTCCCTCTGTCCCACCGCCTTGACCTGGCCCATTTCCTCTGCGGCGAGATGGCCGACGTTGCGCTGCACGAAGCGGCGCTGCCGCCCGGCTCCCACGCCGAACACGGCGCCGTGCTCCACGCGCGCAGCCGCGACGGCGCGCTGTGCGTGATGAACGTGGGCTGGCACGAGACCACGCTGGTCGAGACACTGGTCATCGACGGCGAGAGGGGCCGGATCATCGTCGCCGACCTCAAGGCCGGGCGCCTGCTGCGCGAGGACGACAACGGCCGCTGCGAGGAGGGTCTCGGCGGGCTGAGCTACACCCACACCGGTCTGATCGACAACTTCGCTCGTCACCTGCGCGGCGAGGTACCGCTGGCCTGTCCTGGTGAGGAAGGACGCAAGTCCCAGGTGATCGAGGATATCGTCTCCGGCCTGAAGCCCGACGGCCGACCGGCAAACGTGGTCTACACCTGAGCCCCCGCTCCACGGCGCCGCGACCACATCCGGGCGCGGCGCGCGTCAGCCGTCGCTGCGCACCAGGTGCGCAAGCTGCGTCGGTCGCATCTGGTGCGGAGGTCCCGCCTCAGAAGGTCATGCCGATGGTGGCATGCACGCTGAGGTAATCCTGGCGCACGTACCACTTCTGGAACCCGCGGCTGTCGACGCGCAGGTAGTGCGGGCCGCGTCGACCGGTGATCCCTGCGCCGCCACCGAACTCCATCCGTCCGACCTCGTAGATCGCATGCAGCAGCGCGCCGTACTCGAGCAGGTAGTTGTCGTCGGTGTTGTCCTCGAGCGTCGGGTCATCGACCTCGAGATAGCCGACCCCGGCCCCGACGTAGGGCACCAGCTGGACCCGGAACTGCGGGCTGAACTCGTAGCTCAGGCCGAGGTGATAGCGCGCGGCGATGCCCCAGTAGTCGACCTCCAGCGCGTCGACATCGGCCGTGCCTTCGGCCAGGGTGTAGGCGATGCCTCCGCCCCAGACCAGACGGAACCGGGTCTTGTCCGAGATGTGCTGCCGGAACTCGTAGATCAGTTCGGCGGTGTACTCGGAGTCGACCTCGCTCTCGTCGGTCAGGTCGGTGTCGAGCACCGGCATCGAGACATCGATCCGCAGGCCGGCCGGGTTGCCGCGATTGTAGTCGCTGAGGTCGACCGCCGGCAGACAGGCACAGCCGCCACCGAGCAGCACCGTGATCAGACCCCATCTCATGCACCTGACTCCTGCGTAGCGGGTTGGCGGCGGTCGGGGACCACCGGCGCGGCATGCGCACGCATGCTCGGCGCAGGCGCCGGGCCCCTCAAGCATCAATCGCGGCCGGTGCGGTCCGGCGCATGGCACAGAGCCCGGGGACCGCGCCCGCGGCGCGACCCCCGGATCGGATTCACACCCCCGCCGCGTTGCGCCGCAGCCGCTCGGCGAAGGACTGGTTGGTCGTGGGGCGGTACCCCGCGATCGGCAGCAGATTCTCATGCACCGCGTCGACGATCCACTCGCTCTGGGGGAAGTAGCTCGTCTCCAGCTCCGGTGCGGGGCAGATCCAGTTGCGCGAACCGACCACCACCGGCGGGGCGTCGAGCTGGCCGAAGGCGCCCTGGCCGATGGTCTGGGCCAGCGCCTGCATGAACGAGCCGCGCTCGCAGGCGTCGCCGGCCACCAGCAGACGGCCGGTGCGCTTGACCGAGTCGATCAGCGGCTGGTAGTCGAGCGGGTTGAGCCAGCGCACGTCCCAGACCTCGGCCGAGACCCCGAGCTCTCCGAGCTGCTCGGCGGCCTCGAGCGCACGGTAGAGGGTCGCGCCGACGGTGACGATGGTCACATCGCTGCCGTCGCGCCGCTTGGCCGGCTGCCCCTCGGGCACCTCGTAGTAGTCCTCCGGCACGCCGCCGGTCACGAACTGCTCGCCAACGTCGTAGAGCCGCTGCGACTCGAACATGACCACCGGGTCGCTGCCGGCGAGCGCGGCGTTGAGGATGCCCTTGGCGTCGTAGGGCGTAACCGGGAAGGCAACCTTGAGTCCCGGCATGTGCGCGCACATCGCACTCCAGTCCTGCGAGTGCTGCGCGCCGTATTTCATGCCCACGCTGATGCGCAGCACCAGCGGCATGGTCAACACGCCGGCGGACATGCTCTGCCACTTGGCCATCTGGTTGAAGATCTCGTCGCCGGCGCGCCCGAGGAAATCACAGTACATCAATTCGACCACCGCGCGGCCGCCCTCCAGGGCGTAGCCGACACCGGCGCCGACGATCGCACCTTCGCTGATCGGCGAGTTGAACAGACGGTGGTAGGGCACGGCCTCGGTCAGACCGCGGTAGCAGGCGAAGGCCCCGCCCCAGTCGCGGTTCTCCTCGCCCCAGGCGGCCAGGGTCGGGTCGATGCGATAGCGATGCAACATCGCCTCGAAGATGCCGTCGCGCAGCTGGTAGACCTTGTTCTTGGGCAGCGGCTTGCCGTTCTCGTCGAGGCCGAAGCGGGCCTTGCGCGCGATCTGCTTGATCCGCGGGTTGGTCTCGTCCACGCAGTCCAGATCGGGTTCGCCCTCGCCGTAGCTCTCCACCTTGCGGTTGGAGAACATCAGCGATCCGACGCGCTCGCTCTGGATGTAGGGCGAAACCTCGGGATCGATCGCCAGCGTGAGCACCTTCTTCATCAGCTCGGTGGTATCGGACCGGATGGCGTTGTCGCGCTCGGCGTCGATCACCTTGCCCTTGATCAGCTTCGCGGCGTAGGTCTTGATCGCGTCGGCCTCCTGCCACGCGGCCACCTCCTCCTTGGTGCGATAGGAGCTGGCGTCGGAGGGCGAGTGGCCGGCCAGACGGTAGGTGACCGTCTCCAGTAGCACCGGGCCGATGCGCTGGGTGATCAGCTCGCGCTTGCGCGCCACCGCGTCGGCGACTGCCAGCGGGTCGTAGCCGTTGACCCGCTCGGCGTTCATCGCCCGTGGGTCGACGCCGGCACCGACGCGGGCGACGCAGTCGTAGCCCATGGTCTCACCGCGGGTCTGCCCGCCCATGCCGTAGTGATTGTTCATGATGTTGAAGATGATCGGCAGGCCGCCCTTGTGGGCGTCATCCCACAGCTGCTCATACTGCGCCATGGCGGCGAAATTCATCCCCTCCCACACGGGGCCGCAACCGAGCGAGCCGTCGCCAATGTTGGCGATGACGATGCCGGGGGCGTTGTTGACGCGCTTGAACAGCGCCGCGCCAGCGGCGATGTCGCCCGAACCACCGACGATCGCGTTGTTGGGATAGATGCCGAAGGGGGTGAAGAAGGCGTGCATGCTGCCGCCGAGCCCCTGGTTGAAACCGGTCTCGCGAGCGAAGATCTCGGCCAACGCGCCGTAGATCAGGAAGGCGGTGGCCACCTCCTTGACGCTGCCATCGAAGTGGCGTTCGACCACCGAGAGCGCGCGACCGTCCTCGAACCCCTTCATGATCCGCATCAACTCGTCATCGGGCAGCTTGTGGATCGCTGACAGGCCCTTGGCGATGATCTCGCCGTGGGAACGATGTGAGCCGTAGATGTGATCGTCGACGCCCAAATGCAGCGCCTGGCCCACGGCCGAGGCCTCCTGGCCGATCGACAGATGGGCCGGGCCGGGGTTGTTGTAGGCGATCCCCTGGTAGGCCCCTTCGAGCTTGATCTTCTCGAGCATGGTCTCGAATTCACGGATCATCACCATGTCGGCGAGCACGTCGACCAGGCCGGTGTCGCCCAGGGACTTGCGCTCCCTGGCCAGCGTCGTCTTGTACTGGCAGGACGGGATCTCGGGGCAGGAGAGGATCTCGGGCTGGAAGACCTCCAGCGGATCGACGTACATGTGCTTGGGCATCGTGGTGTTCCTTGTCTGTTGGCCGCCGCCCGGGGGCGGCAGCGCATGCGGGCGACGGCGCGCTCAGAACCGCAGGGCGAGAACCGCCTCGCGGATCACCTCGCATACGGTGGGGTGAGGGAAGATGAATTCCTTGATCTCGTCGACGCGGGTCTCGGATTCGATCATCGCGCAAGCGCCGTAGATCATCTCCGAGCAGTGGCCGCCGAGCAGGTGGACGCCGAGCAGCATCCGACTGTGCTTGTCGGCCACCACCTTGACCAGGCCGCGACCGTCGTGTTCGGCGAGGAAGCGGCCGCTGACGCTCATCGGCAGCTTGGCCGCGACCACCGACCGGCCGCGTTCGACCGCTTCGGCCTCGGTCAGCCCGACCGAGGCGACCTCCGGCGCGGTATAGATGACGCCGGGCACGGCGTGGTAACGCATGCGGTCGGCGCGGCCGCAGATGTTGTTGACCGCGCACTCGGCCTGACGCGAGGCGAGATGGGCCAGCAGGACCTTGCCGGTGCAATCGCCCGCGGCCCAGATGCCGGGGACGTTGGTACGGCAGGCGGCGTCGATCGCGATGCGACCGCGCTCGATCGCCACACCGACGTCCTCCAGCCCGAGGTCCTCGACGTTGGGCCGGCGTCCGGTGGCCATGAGCACGGTATCCGCCGCGCAACTCTGGCTCTGGCCCTGGGCGTCGGTGAAGCGGACCGCATCGGCCGCGATCTCCTCGACCCGGGCGCCGCAATGGAAGGTGATGCCCTTCTTCGCCAGTTCGGTGCGCAACAACCTGGCGATTTCGGCATCGGTGCCGGGCGCGATCTCGCTGAGCATCTCGATCACGCTCACCTCCACGCCCACGCTGGCGAAGAAGCTGGCGAACTCGACGCCGATCACCCCGCCCCCGACCACGGCCAGTCGTTGCGGTAGTTGATCGAGATCGAGGATCGCGCGCGAATCGCGTACGTGCGCCTGATCCGCGCCGGGAATCGGCGGCCGGGCGCTGCGCGAGCCGGTGCAGACCAGGATGTCGCCAGCCTGATGCACGTCCTGGCCGACGGCCACCTTCCCCGGCGCGACGATGCGCGCCGCGCCGCGGATCACCTCGACCTTGGCCTTCTTCATCAGCATGGCCACGCCCTTGCCAAGCTGACCGACGACCTTGCGCTTGCGCGCCATCGCCGCGGCGAAGTCGAAGCGGACCTCGCCGCCGACGCCGAAACTCTCGCCGTGGGCGGCGGCGTAATAGATCTTGCCGCAGTTGAGCAGGGTCTTGGTCGGCACGCAGCCCCAATTGAGACAGACGCCGCCGAGGACCTCCTCGCGCTCCACCAGCAGCACGGACTTCCCGGCCTCGCCGGCACGCTCCGCAGCCACGTAGCCCGCCGGGCCACTGCCGATCACGATCAGATCATACATCTCGTTTCTCTCCTGTATTCGGGGGCCAACGGCCGGCTACAGTGCGAGCAGGGCCTCGATGTTCTCCAGGGCCCGACACAGCGCCTGGAGGAAACGCGCCGCCGGCGCGCCGTCGACCGCCTGATGGTCGCAGGTCAGGCTCAGCGCGAGGGTCGGCGCGAAGGTGACCGCGTCGGGATCCTCCGCATCCGGGTAGGGCCGCAGCTGGATCCCGCCGACGCCGAGGATCGCCACCTCGGGCACGTTGAGCACGGGGGTGAAGCTCTCGATGCCCAGGGCACCGAGGTTGGAGACGGTGAAAGTGCCGCCCTGCAGCCGGTCCGGATCGACGCTGCCGTCCTGGCACTCGGCAGCCAGCGGGCGGAAGGCGGTGCTGACCTGGGCCAGGGTCATGCGGTCGACCTGCGGCAACACCGGCACCATCAGTCCGCGCGGCGTGTCGACCGCCACGCCAAGATTGACGTCGGTGAAACGGCGGATGTGTTCGCCGAGAAAATGGGCGTTGAGGTCGGGGAAGCGCGGCAATACCCGCGACACGGCGAAGACGATCATGTCGCCGATGGTGATGTTGGGCAGGCCCAGTTCCTCGGCGCCGGCCTTGAAGCGCTGGCGCATGGCCTGCAGGGCATCAGCGCGGGCGCTGGCGTTGAGCGTGTACTGCGCCGAGCCGCTGAGCGAGGCGCGCATACGCTCGGCGATGATCCGTCGGATGTTGGGCAGCTTGATGTCTTCGTAGCCACCCTGTTCCGGTGCCGCGACGGCGAAGCTGATCGGCTCGGTCGCCGCCGCCTGGCGCAGGTCCTCGACCAGCACCAACCCGTCGGGGCCGGATCCGCGCTCGGGCGCGACCAGCCCGCCGCGCTGCAGCGCCTCGGCCGCAGCCGGGCTCAACCGCGCCCGGCCAACGCTGACCGCCGCCACGTCGCGCTCGATGATCAGGCCCTGGGGACCGGTCCCGTTGAGCCCGGCCACATCGACGCCGTGCGCGGCAGCCAGCGAACGCGCTCGCGGGCTCGAGCCGGCGA
>JBEPXK010000174.1:0-7728 GCA_041641915.1 Planctomycetota bacterium | reverse complement strand
GACGGTGGCGACGAGGCCGGTGAGGTCGAGCCGGCCGTCGGCGAGCCAGGCGAGTCCGGCAGCGATGTGGTCGCGGTAGCAGGTCGGATGGGCCGGATCCGGCAGCCAGGGCAGCTCCCATTCCCAGCCACCGCGCAGCCGCAGGTGGCGCCAGAACACTAGCCGGGATGGTGGGGGAAATCGTCGGCGGCGTCGAACTGCATGCCCAGTTCGGTGCCCGGGCTGATGACCGACGTGCAGGTGGACCCGCTGATCTCGTCCGGTGCGAGCGGGCGCTCATCGCCTGGTTGCTGGACGCACACGGCCTGGCCGCGCCGGGGAAACACGATCTGGCGCATCCGGCTCAGGTCGCGTCCATGGCTGCCCAGAGCGTGCGGATGTGCTCCAGCGCGGCCGGCATCTGCGCGGGCTCGACGTGCTCGAGGATCAGCGGGGTGTCGGGGTCGAGCCGGGCGAGGCCGGCGAGGAAGCTGCGATAGCACAGCTCGCCCCGGCCGGGTGGGACCTCGTCGAGATGGACGGTGAGCCGCGTGTCCAGGCGCACGTCTTTGGCGTGGCAGCTGCGGATCCAGGGGCCGAGCAGGTCGAAGCATTCGCGCAGGAAGGCGGCGTTGGCGAAGTAGCGCCGCGGACTGGTGATCATGTTGACCGGATCGAGGTGGACGGCGAAGCCGGGCCGATCGATCGCGGCGATCAGGCGGCGGTAGGCCTGCGGCGAGTCCGGGTGCATCCAGGGCATGGTCTCGATGGTGTAGCGGGTGCGGGTGGGGCGGACCGCGTCGACGATGCGACGAACGGTCTCGACCACGAGATCGAAGCGGTCGTCGTCGAGATCACGCGGGTGCGGGCCCCACCAGTTCTCGCTGCAGGAGCCGCCGACGTTGACGCAGCAGCGGGCGCCGATGCGCTCGGCGAGCGCGAGCCGGGCCTGGCAGCGTTCGATCTTCTCCGCGCGGGTGGCGGGGTCGGGATGTAGCGGGTTGCACCAGGCTGGCACTTCGGCGATGAGCACGTCGTTGGCCGCGGCGACGGCGGTGTAGTCGCGGATCTGCTCCTCGCTCTCGTCGCGATCCAGCGGCCAGACCACGCTGCGCAGCGCGAGCCGCTGCAGTTCGCGTTCCCACGTCGCCGGGTCGGGGCTCGCGAGTCGGATGTCGGCGCCCAGACGCATGCACCGATCCTGTGCGGCGGGCGGTGTCGATGCAAGCCGGCGGCCGCCAATGCAGCGAACCGATCACCGCGCCTGCCCCATCGGTTCAGCGTGGCCTGGCCGGCGGCGCGGCGATTGCGTTGTCGGGAGGCGGCTGGTTACATAAAGCTGTGGGCCGTGGGCGTTTATGAGGCATCGCGAAGAAACCGCGACATTCCCGGCCGCTGCCCACGAAAGAGAGGTGAGCATGGACGACGACGCGATCCACGTACGCGCGGCGCTCGCGGGTGACCGCGAGGCCTTCGACCGCCTGGTGCGCATCCACCAGGCGCGGCTGCGCTGCGATCTGGCCCGCCTGGTGGCCGATGCCCACGTGGTCGACGACCTCGCGCAGGAGGCCTTCATCCGTGCGTATCGAGGCCTGGAGCGCTACGACCCGGCCCGGCCCTTCCGGCACTGGCTCGGCGGTATCGCGCGGCATCTGGCCATCGATCATCTGCGGCGTCACGGCCGCGAGCGCCAACTGGCCGGCGACGTGCTCGAGGCGGTGATCAGCGCGCGGGTGGTCGAGCAACCGCCACAACCGCTGGAGGACGACCGCGGGCGGGTGCTCGCGCACTGCCTCGGCCGGTTGCCGCCGCGCAATCGTCGCATCCTCCAGGCCTTCTACTGCGAGGGGACCAGCGTCGCGACATTGGCCGCACGCAGTCGCAAGAGCCACAACGCGGTGCGCCTGTGGCTGCAGCGCATCCGCCGCGCGGTACGCGCGTGCGTCGAGAGAAGCCTGATCGCGGAGGGTGGTGCATGAGCCATCCGCGCGAGGAGCTATGGGAGCGCCACCTGGCGCGCGAGTCGCTGACGCCCACGGAGTGCAAGCTCCTGGCGGAGGAGCTGGAGCGCGATCCGGCCTGGGCCCGGGAGCGGCTCGTCGAGCGCGCCTGGGACGCCGAGCTGCGCCAACATCTGCGCGGCGACGACGCCGCGTTCGTCGACACCATGCGCCGCGCGCTCGATCTCGATCGCGACGGCTCGCGCTTCCTGCGCGCGGTTCATGGGCGCATGGCGCGCTCGCGCCGCCGGCGGGTGGCATGGACGCTCGCGGCGGCGGCGGTGCTGGCGCTCTGCTGCGGTGCGCTGCTGGTCGTGGCCGGGCGCCGCGCCGCGCCGGAAGGCGTCGCTCGCCTGGTCGACGCGGCACCGGTGGCCGGCCTCCAGCTGTTGCGCGACGGCGCGCAGCGCACGCCCGAGCCCGGCGGCGCGTTGCGCCCTGGCGATGTGCTGGTGACCGGGGCCGTGCATCCGCCGTTGCCCCTGGCGGTGCTTGCGGGCGAGGTCGCACTCGCCGCCGCCGGTCCGGCCAGGCTGCGGGTGTGCGGCGGCGAACCGGCAGTGATCGAACTCGAGCGGGGTTGGTTGCGCATCGATACGCGCGACGGCGCCCGTCGCGGGGTGCATGTCGTGGTGCGGACGCCGCACGGCAGCGTCTTGAGCGAAGGCACCGTGTTCGACGTGCTGGTCGACGCTGGCGCCTGCGTGGTGGCGGCGGAATCGGGGCGCGTGCACGCAAGCGCTCCTGGGTGGCAGCGACAGGTGACGGCGGGCGGCATGCTGCGCTGGCGCGCCGGTGACCAGCCGGAGGCGCTCCGCCTGCCGACGATCGACACCGCGGTCGAAGCGGCGCTCGGCGACCTGGAGCAGTGGCAGATCGATGGCGAGCTCGACGTGACGGTGGTTTCGCCAGCAGCCGCGCGCATCGCGCTCGACCGCACGCATCCCGACTGGCACCGCGCCCGTCTGCGCAGCGCTCGGCTGCCGTCGCTCGCGGGCCGGGTGATCCAGCTGCAGGCACGGGTGCAGGCGCCGATCGCCGACGGTCACTGCGAGTTCCAGCTCGGCGTGCTCGACCAGCACCAACGCGGTTCGCTTTCGATCTACGGCCGCGCGCCCGATGGCAGCGAGCAGGATCGGACCGAGGTCATCACCCGCGCACAACCGGTCGAACGCCAGCTGCAGCTGGTCGCCGATGCGCAGGGGAAGACCGTCGCGCTCAGCGGCGCGCTGTTGCAGGGCGCCTACAGCCCCGAGGCCGATCCGACGCGCTTCCGCATCCATCTCGCACTGCGCCATCGCGGTGGGCCGATCGGCCCGCCAGCGCGCATCAGCGACCTGCAGGTGCGCATCCTTCCCGACCTGCGCGCCTTCCTTCCCGCCGATCCCTGAACCACGGAGACCCCATGAACTATCGCGCACCGCGCTGCCGGATCACCCGCTGCTGTCTCGTCGCTCTGCTGCTCCCCGCCCTGACCGGGTACCGAGCCTCGGCTTCCGAACTGGAGGTCGGCGACAAAGACTACCAGGCCCTGGCCGGTTTCGATCGCAGCATGTACTTCTACCTGCCGGGGGTCACGCCGAGCGATACCGTATTCGAGATCGTCGATCAGCCCTCGCACGGCACCGTGCGTCAGGATCCCGATCCGATGCGTTGGCAGTACAAGCTCTATCGCAGCGAACCGGATTTCAGCGGCACCGATTCCTTTACCTACCGTGCGGTCAATAGCCAGGGCACCTCCAACGTCGCCACGGTGGTGATCACCGTCAGCCCGAATCACGCCCCCGAGTCCACGCGTACCTGGGTCAGTCACTTCTCCGATCTCGCAGCGGAGGACCAATGGCACTATCTCCATCTCCACGACCCCGACAGGGCAGCCCATTATGGGGTCCAGGATTTCGCGGTCGAGATCGTCGATGCCCCGGCGCACGGCACGGTGGCGGTGGTCGAGCAGTACGGTGCCTTCTACTTCACCTACAACCCGGACGCCGGATTCACCGGCCGAGACGCCTTCACCTACCGCATGAGCGACGGTGCGCTGTGGTCGCCGGTCGTGCCCGGCGAGGTGCTGGTGCGCGAGCGCGGCGACCTCTCGGAGCTGGATATCGACATCATCGTCGACGACGGCCTCGGCGCTCCGACCTCGGCCGAACTCGCCCGCTTGCAGGCGGACATGGAGGCGATGGGCTACGGGGTCAGCCTGATCGACGGCAGCGGGATGTCGGCCCTCGATATCTGGCAGCGGCTGCGTGCCGACCGTCTGGACAGCAGCCGATGGCTGTTCGGCGCGATCCTGATCGGCGATCTGCCCAAGCCCGGCGGTTACGACAAGAACTACTGGCATCTGGCAAACTACCGCACCGACAAGGAGCGACGCATCAACGCCGACATCTGGGTCAGCCGGATCCCCGGTGACGACGCGGACCTGATCCGCAACGCTCTCGATGCCAACCACCACTACCGCAACGGCACTGCGCGCCTGCCGCGGACCTTCTGGGATTGCTGCGATCACGAGGAGTGGGGCGAGGAGGTCGACGAGACCCTGGTCGCCCGGGTGTGGCCCGAGATGCTGCGCAACGCCGCGGACGACGGCGACGTGTACGAGCCCTTCACCCTCGGTGCGGATACCGTCTACCGCACCGACCACAACCAGCCCGGTACGCCCAACGGCCCCTACCAGACCCGGTTCGCGTTCATCGACGGCTGCAACGCGATCAAGAAGAACAACGGTCCCCAGACCTACCAATGGAGCCGTGGCGGCGCGAACGTGATGTCCATCGGCGCCAACGACCTGACCGGCCCGGGCGCCTACAATCTGGTCGAACGGTTGGAGGCGGATGAGCCCTTCGCCGACATCCTCGCCGGCGGCGAGCCGATGGGCTCGTTCCTGCTCGCGACCTACCACTGCAACTGGCAGATGAACTGGGCCATGACCCACGTGTTCGGCGATCCGAGCCTGCCGGTGCTGATGTATCCGGGCAACGCCTGCCCGACGATCACCGGGCTCTCGCTCTCGCAGTCCAACCCTGTCGCCGGGCAGAGCATCACCGCCACGGTGAGCGTTGAGGATGCCGACGCGAGCGCGAGCGACAGCCCCGCTTTCGCCGGCGAGCTGCAGGTGGAGTGGTTCACCGACGGCTACGAGCGCTACAGCCGCATGCCGGCCGATGTGACCCACGTTCTCGATGCGGTCGGCAGCGATAGCCTGGAGATCACCTACGATCAGCCGCACTGCTACGAGCTGCGCGCCGAGGCGATGGACGAATGGCGCGCCCGGGCGTGGAAACAACGCACCGTGGTGGTCGCCAACGATCCCGGCCGTCCACTGCGGATCAACTGCGGCGCCTCGCGGTCGGTCGGCGATTGGCACGACGGCTCGGGCCGGGTCTGGCTCCACGATCAGCAGCATACCGGCGGCACCTGGGGCTGGTCCGGCAAGTCGGCCGGCGATGCCCACGACGGAGAAGCGGTCGCCGCGACCGAGCTCGACCCGGTATTCCAGCGGTGGCGCAAGTTGCGCGACAACAAGAGCACCGTCTACCGGATTCCCTTGCCGGATGGCACCTACACCGTCGAGCTCGGTTTCGCCGACATGCGCTCCAGTGCCGCCGGGGAACGGCTGCTCGACGCGCGCATCGAGGACCAGCTGCTGCTCGACGATTTCGACGTCTACGCCACGGCCGGGTCGCAGACCGCCTGTGTGCGGAGTTTCCAGGTCGCGGTCGCGGATGGCGAGCTGACCATCGACCTGCGGACCGCGGACGCGAGCAGCGAGCAGGCCGGGATCGCGATGATCCGGGTGCTGCCGCCGGATGGAACGCGGACGGTGGTGTTGCACGACATCGGGGACAGCATGCCCTTCTGCAGCGACCGCCCGGATCTGACGCCGACGCTGTCCGCAGGCGCATGGTCCTTCCCGGGCCTGAGTGCCGGCAGCTCGCACCGCTTCGGCTGGGAGGATCTCTCCGGCGACCAGTAGCGCGGGCGGCCGCGTGGCGCGCGCCGTATCAGCGTGCGTCGCGCAGCAGCCGTTCGACCAGGTCCACCAGTTGCCAGCGTGGTGAGCCCGCTCGCGCGATCGCCACGCTGACCAGGGCGTGGGCGGGGACGCGCCGGCGAGACCGTGCGCGTCGACGATCCCGCCGTGCAGATCGTCGCGGTCAAGCGCGCCCAATCCGGCGAGCAGCTGATCGTCCGCCTGCTCGAGACCTCGGGCACACCGCGGCAGGTCCAGCTGCGCTGCAAGCGCGGCCCCAGCCCCCGTCTGCAGCGGCACCGGTTGGCCGTCGCGGGTGACGGTGATCAGCGGGTTGCGGCTGAGGCTGCTGCGGTAGGCCAGGTTGCACTCGAATTCCACCTGGGTCCGCAGGGGGAAGCCGTGTGGATTGGTCACGAAGACCGGGATCTCTCCCGGACGTGGCGCCGAATCGCGACGGATGCAGGCATGGGTCACGCGCAGCAGGGCGCGCTCGCAGCACTCGCGCGCGTGTGCGAGCAACTGCAGGCTGTCGGCTTCGGCCCGGGGGCTGCCGGTGCCGGGCAGGATGTCGTGGAACTGGGCGAAGAGCAGGTCCTTCCACGCCGCTTCCAGCAGTGCGGCCGGGTACTCGGCCAGGCCATGCCACCAGGCGATGGCGGCGCAGCGTTCGGTGCTCAGCAGCGTCGCTTCGGTCTGGCGGTGGGCGCGCTTGATCCGGGCCATCGAGGTGTAGCAGCCGGGGCAGATGTTCTGGATCTCGCCGTCGACGAGTGGCAGCCGTTCGCGGTCAGCGGTGGCGAGATGGTCGGCGAAGAAGGCGTCGGGGGTGGAATGGCGGAAATCGAGGTCGGCGCGCGAACGGATGTGGGCGCGGACCGCGGCGTATTCCTCGCGCGAGGGGCCGCCGCCGTGGTTGCCCAGCCCCCAGAGGATCAAGCTCACCGGCTCGTCGCGGTAGTGTTCGAGGAAACGGGTCAACTTCTGCTCGACGTTGCCCCAGGTGGAGTAGTGCTCGTCACTGCGTCGCGCGATCACCTCAGCGCCGGAGCGGTCGCGCCACCGGCAGGTCCCAGCCGGTGGTATCGGGGCGGCAGAACACGTAGTTCTCCATGCCGGGCTCCTCGACGTTCCGTGTGGGCAACGCGAGTAGCGAGTAGCGAGTAGCGACCAGCGGGACTATGTCCCGCCAGCGAGTCGAGCGATGAGCCGACTCAGCGACCGGCCCATGTGGTCACACCTGTCGCCAACCAGCGCTAGACGCGCATCATCGATGAAGCCGAGCGCCCCGAGGATCTCATACCAGCTACCGAGTTCTGCCACGCTGCCGCGGGCGATGCTCAAGAAATGTCGGAAATCCCTGTCGGTCCTGCGTCCTGCCCCTTCAGCGATGTTGGCGGCGACGGAACGCGAACTGCGCTTGATCTGATCGCGGAGATCCGCTTCACCGCGCAACCGCTGCAGGTCTTCGTGTGCGAGCTTGATGATCTCGAGCGCCAGGAGCAGATGCGGAACTGGTGATGACGAGCCATGGGGTCCTCCGTGTGGGGTTGGGATGCACCCCTGTGGGCCCCGACCCCACACGGAGGGCCTCATGGCGACGCTGACACCACCCACATGGAATGACGAGGAGCCTCACATCATGAGGCTTCCTTCAGAGGGGGCGTTGCCCCCTCGCGCCTTCGGCGCATACCCCCACGGCCTCGGTCGGGGTTCGCGGCCTCCGGCCGCGTTTTCTGCGGGCCTACGGCCCATTTTCGCAGAAAAGCACCC
>JBEPXK010000173.1:0-7739 GCA_041641915.1 Planctomycetota bacterium | reverse complement strand
CCCTCCACGTGGCTGACGATATGCTGCACGTGGCTGTAGCGCTCGATGACCATCTCCTCGAGCAGACGCACGCTGCCCGGCTCGCACACCCGGCCGACATCGTTGCGCCCGAGATCGATGAGCATCACGTGCTCGGCGCGCTCCTTGGGATCCTCGAGCAATTGACGCGCGAGCTGCGCGTCCTCCTCCTCCGTGGCCCCGCGGCGGATGGTGCCGGCGATCGGCCGCACCACCACCTGCCCCGCCTCGACCCGGACCATGATCTCGGGGCTGGCGCCGACCAAGCTGGTCTCGCCGAGCTTGAGGCAGAACATGTAGGGGCTCGGGTTGAGGCTGCGCACGCTGCGGTAGACCTGGAACGGGCTCACGCTGATCTCGGCGCTCAGGCGCTGGCTCGGCACCGCCTGGAAGATGTCGCCGGCACGGATGTACTCGCGGATCCGCTCGACCGCCGCCATATAGGCTTCGCGGTCGGTATGGCAGCGGTAATCGAGCGCAGCGACCTTGGCCGCCGCGACCAGCCGCGGCGCGGCCGGGCTCTGCAGCCGTTGTTGCAAGGTGTCGAGCTCGGCTTCGGCCCGGCCGTAGGCGGCGACGAGATCGGTCTGCGGATCCGTCAGATCGAGATGGGTGATCAACAGCAGATGGTTGTAACTGTGATCGAACACCAGCACCGTATCGCAGCGCATCAGATTGATGTCGGGCAGACCGAGCGGATCGGGAGGCACCGCCGGCAGGTGCTCGAGCAGCCGGACCGTGTCGTAGCTGAAATAACCGACCAGGCCGCCGGAGAAACGCGGTAGCTCGCCGAGGTCGGGGACGCGGAACCGTTCCATGTAGCCACGTACCGCGGCGTAGGGATCGCCGGCCAGGCGCTCGCGGCTGCCGTCGGCGCGGTGGACATTCACGCAATCGAGCCCGCCGACCAGCCGCTCGCGCGGCGCGACGCCGAGCATGCTGTAGCGGGCCATGCGTTCGCCGCCGACCACGCTCTCGAACAGGAAACCGAATTCCTCGTCGATCAGACGCGACATGGCGGAGACCGGCGTCAGGTCGTCGGCCACCAGCCGGCGCATGACCGGCACCATGGTGTACCCGGCGTCACGGTAGCTGCGGCATTGTTCCAGGCCCGGTGTCATCGGCCCCCTCGCTTCCCGCTGGACGACCGCGGCACCTGGGGCGCGTCGTGATCGTCCGGCTCGATGTGGACCACCACGTCGGCGATGCCCGGTCCCTCGGCTTCGAGGCGCCGTTTCACCGCGGTGGCGACATCGTGACCTTCCTTCACGCTCAGCGCGCCGTCAACCAGGATGTGCAGATCCACCGCCAGCCGCGAGCAGCCGATGTAGCGCGTGCGGATCGCGTGGGCCCGATGCACGCGATCGGTCGCTCCGGCGATGCGGTCGATCTCGTCGAGCACCTCGGGCGGCGCACCGCTATCCAGCAGTTTGCCCAAGGCCGGACGCACGATGCGCCAGGCGGCGTGGAAGATGAACAACGCCACCAGCATCGCCCCGAGCTGATCGACCATCGCCAGGCCCGGCGCGATCAGGCTCACCCCGACCGCCACCGCCACCGGCAGGCTGCTGAGCGCATCGCTGCGATGGTGCCAGGCGTTGGCGATCAGGGGCATCGAATGCAGCCGCGTGCCCGCGCGGCGGGTCCAGCGGTAGAGCCACTCCTTGATCAGGATCGCCGCGCTCGCCACCGCCAGCGCGAGCGGATGCGGCGCGAGCACGCTCTGGGCATCGAGTTCGACGAAAGCGCGGTAGAGCACCCCGAGCGCGACCGCGCCGAGCAGCAGCCCGATACCGAGGGTGACCAGCGTCTCCAGCCGCAGGTGTCCATGCGGGTGCTTCGAATCGGCCGGCTGGGTCCAGAAGCGCACGCCGACGATGATCACGAGGTCGGTCAGGGTGTCCGAGAGGCTGTGGATGCCATCGGCGACCAACGCGTGCGACGCGCCAGAAAGCCCGACCGCGATCTTGATCGCGGCCAGGACGAGATTGACCGCCAACCCGATCGCGGTGACCCGGGTGACGCCACGGCGGTGGATGGCGGCGGTCGTGCGTTCCATCATCGCCATGTTAGAAACGGCGCGGGCTCTGCCAATCGCCGGGAACCTGGCGCGGGCCTTCCGGGGTGACAGGCCGAACGTCCCACCTATAGTCCCACCATGGAGATACCGCCCCTGAGTGACGGGACCATCGCGCTGCGCCCCTTTGTCCACGGCGACCGCGTGGCGGCGGTGGACTGGATCAGCGGACCGATCAGCCGCGACCGATCGGCCACCGACGGCGGGCCGGTCACCCGCCCCGAAGACACCGACGCCGTGCTCGAGGATCTGGGCAAGGACGCGCTGCTGACCATCGAGCTCGATGGCGAGCCCTGCGGTCTGCTCGCGCTCGACCATCTGCGCACCCACACCGACCTGCGCATCATCCTCGCCCGTCCGCAACTGTGGGTCCAGGGCATCGGCTCGCGCGCGATCCGCCTGTGCCTGGTGCTCGCCTTCGACCACATGAAGAGCCACGAGCTGCAGGTGCTCGCCGTGCCCGAAGACGCGACCGCGGCCCGCGTGGCCTGGGAGGGCGCCGGCTTCGGCATCCAACGGCGGTTCCAGCGCGGCGAGCGCATCTTCCTGGATTTCGCCCTCTCCCGCCGCTGTCACGAGGCCAACGAACAGGTGGTCCACCTCATCTGCCACGGTAGCTGCAGCGGCACCACCGGCGCGCTCGATGCAGTCGGCCGGGCCCAGGCCGAAGCCCTGGCCATCTGCCCGCTGCTGTTCCGCGCCAACGAAGCCATCTGCAGCGATCGCCACTGCGCCACCACCACCTCCGAGCAGGCCTTCGCCGCGCGTGGCATCCCCTGCACCGTCGACGAAGCCTGGCGTGAACAGGACCTCGGCAACTGGGCGACCACCTCGCTCGACCAACTGCCCCGCCGCGAAGATGGCACCCTGCCCGATCCTCCTGGCGGCGAGACCGGCGCCGCCTTCGCCAGACGGGTGGGCCGCGCGCTCGATGCCCTGCCCCACGGCGACCACCTCGCGGTCGTGACCCACGGCGATGTCATCGCCTGCCTGCTGCGCGAGCTCGAATCCGAACTCGCCGGCCCATCCGGGCTGGGCACCGGCGCCGGCATCCCCGCGGCCTCGGTCAGCGAGCTGCGTCGCGGCCCCGAAGGCTGGCGGGTGATCCGCATCGCCGACGACCGCCATCTGCTGGCGCGCGACGCCACCTCCGAGATGGCCTGACGCGCACATGCCCTCCCGCGCTCACCGGGCGGTGATCTTCGACATGGACGGCGTGCTGATCGACAGCTACGCGCCGCACTACCGCAGCTGGGTCGCGACCTGCGCGCCGCGCGGCGTGACCCTCGACCCCGGGCGCTACCGTCAGCTCTTCGGCCGCAACTTCGATGCCTTCGTTGCCGCGCTGTGCCCCACGATGACGGATCGTTCGGCGATCGACGCCTGGCACGCCGAGAAGGAAGCGTGCTACCGCGCGATCATCGAGGCCGACTTCCCCGCCATGCCCGGTGCCGCCGCATTGATCGCCGCGCTCGACGCCGCCGGCTTCCTGCTCGCCGTCGGCTCCTCCGGCGCGCGCGGCAACGTCGATTGTCTCTGCCGCAACCTGGACGGCGGCCGTCGCTTCCGGGCCACGGTCAGCAGCGATGACACCGCCCGGGCCAAACCCGACCCGGAGGTGTTCCTGCGCTGCGCCGATGCGCTCGACATCGCCCCCTCCCGCTGCGCGGTGGTCGAGGACAGCATCCACGGCCTGCACGCGGCGCGCGCGGCCGGCATGGTCGCCGTCGGTCTGACCGGCACCTGCCCGCGCGCCACCCTCCTGCCAGCAGCGGACCTGGTCGTCGACGCGCTCGACGAATTGCGCCCAGCGGTGTTCGCCGAGCTCATCGACGCCGCGAATCCGCGCTGAGCCAGGCCGACCGCCCGCGGACAAAACGCACGTTGCCTGGCAGAGACGGACGAGCTACGCTCTTAACCGGATCTTTACCTGACATCCGTGTAGCGATGAGGTCAGCGCGACGTTGCGGTCCACTGCCCACGTGGTAGAAGACCGTCCCCCTTTGCCGCACGGCACCGCAGCAAGGCGTTTCCGATCCGATGACCGCACCCGCCAGCCCCGACCGCCGGCCTCCGGCACCTGCTCCCCAGACCCGGCGCAGCCTGCGTCTGGCCCTGGCCCTCGCCTTCTTCGCGATCACCGCCGCCGGCATCTGCCTCACCGGCGCGCTGTGGGTCACCATGCACGTGGGTTCGACCGAAGCCGGCCTCGCTCGCCTGCAGGCCTCGCAGCTCGAAGCCGAACGGCGTCTGGTCCAGATGGATGTCGAGAACGCGCTCCAGGAGATCCGCCGGCTCCAATCCGCACAGCTGGCTCGGATCGACGAACGCCTACGCCACCAACTGCGGCTGGTCGGCTCCGTCGCCGCCACCCTGCAGCAGCCGGGCCTGCCACCGGATCGTTGCCGCGCCCGGATCTGCGCCTGGCTCGCAGACAACCCCGCTGTATACGACTCCTGGCACGCCCTGGTGCTCGATCGCGCCGGCACGAACCCCACCTGGTTCCCGAGCCCAGCCCCCCATCCCCGCCCGGTGATCGCGATCGTCCGCCAGGCCTGCGCCAACGCGACCCCGGGTACGATCCTGGCCCCCCCGGTCACCTGCGCCGACGTGATCGCGGGGCGGACCTGCCTGGTCCGGGCGTGGTCGATCGCCAACGGCGAGCACATCATCGCCCTGGTCGCCGACGGTCCCGCCCTGCGACGGCGGCTCGAGCAGCGGGTACTCGAGCAACTCGCCCGCTGGCGCGTCAGCCGCGCCGACTACCTGTTCGCCGGCACCTACGATGGCGTCAGCCTCGTCGGCCCGGCACGGGGTACCGATGTCTTCGCCACCGGACCGGAGCCAGCAGCCCGGGTGATGCGCAGCCTGATCGAGCGTGCCCGCGCGGGCGGCGGCTTCGTCCGCTACCGCATGCCGCGGCTCGAGGGCCGACGCGAAGCGATCAAGTCCAGCTACGTCCTGCCGGTGCCCGAATGGAGCTGGTACATCGGCGCCGGAGTCTATACGGACCAGATCGATGCGATGGTCGCGGAACAACGCGATGGTCTGACCGCTGACATCCGGCGGCAGGTCCTGTCGATCGTGCTCGTCCTCGTCGCGCTCTGCGCGGTAGCCTGGCTCACCGCGGCGCGACTCGGTCGTTCGATCTCGGGGCAATTCCATCGTTTCCATGATTTCTTCGCCCGGGCCGCTGCCGGCCACGCGGCGATCGAACCCAGCGGCCTGGCCCATCGCGAGTTCGCCGACCTCGCGGCCGAAGCCAATCGCATGGTCCATGCCCGCGAGCGCGCGCAGCACGAACTACGCCGCAGCGAACAGCGGTTCCGGCAGCTGGTCGAGCACCTCCCCCTGCCGGTGCTCGTGGCCAACGCCGACGGCCACATCCGCTACGTCAACCCGCGTTTCGTGTCCACCTTCGGCTACCACCAGCCGGAGCTGCCCCCGCTCGCAGCCTGGGAGACGCTCGCCGGCCCGGCCCCGGAAGCCCGGCGTGAGATCTGGTGGATCCGTGACCCCCGACATCCGCCTCCCGCGGCGGATCAGGATCCGCTGGAAATCCACCTGCGCACCGCCGCGGGCCGCATTCTGGTGGTGGAGAGCAGCGCCACGCCGATCGACGACCACCTGGTGCTGCTGCTGCGCGACGTGACCACCCAGCGCCGGACCGAGGAGCAGCTGCGCCAATCGCAGAAGATGGAATCGATCGGACAGCTGGCCGGGGGCATCGCCCACGACTTCAACAATCAGCTGACAGCGGTCATGGGCTACGCCGATCTGCTCGCCGAACAGACCGCCGGACCGCAACGACAGTACGTGACCGGGATCGCCCGCGCGGCCGAACACGCCGCCGACCTGACCAGCAAACTCCTCGCCTTCGCCCGCCGCGGACGCTATCGGGCGATTCCGGTCGACATCAACGCCACCCTCGGCGAAGTCGCCACGATCCTCGCCCACACCGTCGCGCCGGACATCGAACTGGAACAAGCCTTCTGCGCCGAACGGCCGGTTGTCACCGGCGATCCGACCCAGATCGAGAGCGCCCTGCTCAATCTCGCGCTCAACGCCCGCGACGCCATGCCCGACGGGGGCACCCTGTCTTTGCGCACCGCGGTGGTCCAGCTCGATGAACACGCCGACCTGCTGTTCCCCGTCGCGACTGGTCGCTATGTCCGCATCGAGGTCGCAGACACCGGTAGCGGCATCCCGGCGGCGGTCCTGCCGCACATCTTCGAGCCCTTCTTCAGCACCAAGGCCCAAGGGCAGGGCACCGGCATGGGCCTGGCTGCGGTCTACGGCACCGTCGAGCATCACGCCGGCGGCCTGCACGTGGATACCACCCCCGGCTCCGGCACGCGCATCAGCGTCTATCTTCCGCTCGATCTGCCCGATCCCACGCCCAGCGCCGCTCCGACCACCAGCGCGGCGATCGTCGGCGGCCTGAGCGTCGCGGTGGTCGACGACGAAGCCGGGGTCCGCGAGTGCACCGGCATGCTGCTCAGCGTCCTCGGCTGCCGGACCGAGACCTTCCCCGACGGCACCAGCTTCCTCGATGCCGTACGGCGACAACCCGGCACCTGGGATCTGGCCATCCTGGATCTGGTCATGCCCGGCATGGACGGCCACGAAACCCGCCAGGCCCTGGCCGCGATCGCCCCCACCGTTCGCGTGATCATCGCATCCGGCTTCAGCCGGGAGGAGGACCTGGTCAATGCGGAATCCGGGGCAGACGAGGCGGCGGTCTTCCTGCCCAAGCCCTTCACCCGCGATCAGCTGCTGGCGGCGATCGAACGCGTGATGCGCTGATCGCACGATGGTCGAAACCGGACCCGACGAAGCTTGCACCCCACGCAGCGAGAAGCCAAGCTCGGGGATACGAGCGGAGGCCGGATCCGCGTTCTGGTTCTTCCGCTGGTCGATCCATCGTGGAAGTCCTCATGCTCGCATCGCCTTCGGTCCTGCTCACCGGTTCCGATTCCGCCGCCAAGCGCGACGAGATCCGTCGCTGCTTCCACCACACCTTCGATACCGACGAACGCCTGTTCGAGCTGCTCGCCGATGAAGCGGCCTTCTATCGCCGGGCCGATCCGCTGCGCCACCCGCTGGTGTTCTATTTCGGCCACACCGCCTGTTTCTTCATCAACAAGCTGATCAGCGCCGGTGCGCTGGATCACCACCTCGAGCCGCGCTTCGAGTCGCAGTTCGCCATCGGCGTCGACGAGATGAGCTGGGACGATCTCGACGAGACCCATTACGACTGGCCGCCGATCGCCGCGGTGCGCGCCTATCGCGACCGGGTCCGCGCAACGGTCGACGCGCGCATCGCCGCCTTGCCGCTCGCGCTGCCGATCACCTGGGACAGCCCGTTCTGGGCCGTATTGATGGGCATTGAGCACGCCCGGATCCACCTCGAGACCTCGTCGGTACTCATCCGGCAGCTACCGCTCGAACTGGTCCGGCCGCATCCCGACTGGCCGCTGTGCCCGCTGCGCGGCGAACCACCGGAGAACCAGCTGACACCGGTCACCCCGGGCCCGGTGCGGCTGGGCAAACCGGCCGACGACCCCCGCTACGGCTGGGACAATGAATACGGCGAACTGGACCGCGACGTGCCGGCCTTCGCCGCCGCGCGCGATCTGGTCAG
>JBEPXK010000172.1:0-7749 GCA_041641915.1 Planctomycetota bacterium | reverse complement strand
GCCACCAGCCATGGCCACCAGCCATGGCCAGAACCACCAGCGACGGCCAGACTCAGCAGCCACGGCCAGAACCAGCAGCCACGGCCATCAACCCCCAGCCATCAACCGCGGCACCCAACCGCCTGCCACTCGCCCGCTCACCTCAGGGAATGATTCCCGCCGCGGTGACCAGGTTGCGGATGTCGTTGTCGAGCAGTTCGGCGCTGACGGCGAGGAAGGGGGCCGGTTCGTTGAACAGGTCGTCGCCGCCGGCGTGGATGCTGACGCGGCGCCAGACGCGCCATTCGAGGGTGGCGCGGGCGTAGGGGCCAGAGCCGGCTTCATAGCGGCGGTCGTCGCGGTCGTACTCGTTGTGACGATCGCGGATCATCGCGTGGGCGAACAGGCGGTCGCGCCAGACCGGCATGTCGACCTGGCCGCCGACCGCGCCTTCGATCAGCCCGCCTTTGACCGAGACGCGATATTGCTGGTACTCGTCGACGGGGAAGAAGCGCCAGCCGAGCATGATGTTGATGTCGATGTTGAGGTCTTCGGGGTCCTCTTCGGTGACCTCGCGATCGTCGGGCGCGC
This sequence comes from Planctomycetota bacterium, assembly GCA_041641915.1. Lineage (GTDB taxonomy): Bacteria > Planctomycetota > UBA11346 > UBA11346 > UBA11346 > SLQH01. The sequence goes on along the minus strand of JBEPXK010000172.1, from coordinate 7,179 downwards.
CGCGGTAGGTGGCGCCGGCTTCGTAGAACTTCCACGGCTTGGGTTCGATGCGCAGGTAGATGGTGCCGAGCAAGGCGCCGGTATCGGTGTTGATGCCGCCGTAGCCGCCGATGTAGAACTTGAGCTGGCCGATGCCGGCGGTCATCGGCTCGATCTCCTCCATGCGCTGGTTGACCGCGTCGATGGCGGTGGTCGCCTTGTCGTGGAGGGTGTCCTCCATCACCAGTTTGCCGACCGTCCCCCGGCCGCTGGCGATCTGCGAGGTGATGCGCTTGAGGTCGAGGCCGATGGCGTTGAGCTTGGGGGCGAAGGCGGCCAGCTGGCCCATGGTGGCGGCGAGGTCCTTGCGGTTCTCCTCGACCATGCTGCGGATCGAGCCGGCGGCGCCGGAGATGTTCTCCACCGTTTTGGGCAGGCGGGCGACGGTGCTGCGCACGTCGGCGCGGTTCTCCTTGATCACCTCCTCGACCTGGGTGGACATGCCTTCGATCCGCGCGATCGCCGCGGCAACCTTGTCCTTGTTGGCCTCGACCAGTTCCTTGATCGCCTTGCCCATGCCGGAGATGTGCACGATCGCCTGGCGCAGGCGATCGCGGTTGGTGAGCACCAGCTCGCGCACCTGATCGCTCATCGTCCGGAAACTTTCGATCGCCTCCGGCAGCCCTGCCACCCCGCGGGAGAGGTTGGCGCGATTCTCGGCGACCATGGCGTGGATCTCATGGAGCACGTCGCTCATGGTCACCGGGATCTCGCCCTCGCGCCCCTGCAGGACCTCCTGCGAGATCATATCGCCCTTGCCGCGGGTGACGATCTCGAGCGTCGACGAGCCGAGAAAGCCCTGGTTGATGGTGAAGCGGGTGTCCGGGTTGATGCGCACGGCGTGCCGGCGCTCCTCTTCGACATCGAAGTAGACCTCGACCATTGCCCGGCCGGCTTCGGAGACCACCGGCACCACCCGGCGCACCTGGCCGATCTTGACCCCGTTGTAGTGGACCTGCGAACCGATGGTGATGCCCTGGACATTGGGAAAGCGGACGGCGTACTGGCCCTGTTCGAAGGTGATGTCGCCGACGTAGATGGTGAACCACAGGACCAGGCCGAGCCCGAGGAAGAACACCAGTCCCACCTTGGCTTCAGTCGACATCGCGGCCCTCCTTTCCCTGCGGCCCGGCGGACATCACACGTAGCCCTCGGTCAACGGTCCGCGCACCTCGGCGTTGAGCAACTGCCGCAACACGGGGTGCTCGTTCTCCCGCAGGCGTTGGGGGCTGTCCAGTGCGATGATCCGCCCCTTGTAGAGCATGGCGATGCGGTCCGCCACCGAGAAGGCCGCGTCGAGATCGTGGGTGATGACGATCGACGTCACCCCGAGCCGCTCCTGCAGATCGCGCATCAGCACGTTGACCCCGCTGACGGTGACCGGGTCGAGGCCGGTGGTCGGCTCATCGTAGAGCAGCAGGTCCGGCTCGCGGATGATCGCCCGCGCGATACCCACGCGTTTGCGCATGCCGCCCGAGAGGCTCGCCGGCTTGAGTTCGAGGATCTCCTCTGCCGGCAGGAACACCCGTCGCAGCGCGCGGACAACACGCTCACGGACCTCGTCGAGCGGCACGTGCTCGACCTCGATCAGCGGCAGGCCGACGTTGCGCAGGATGTTCAACGATCCCAACAGCGCGGCGTGTTGGAACACCACCCCCATGCGTGACCGGTAGTCGTGCCAGTCGTCGCCGCGCATGGTGCGCAGGTCGAAATCGCCGACCCGGATCTCGCCGGACTCGATCCGCGCGCTACCCATCAGATGCTTGATGAAGGTCGTCTTGCCCGAGCCGGAGATACCGAGGATGACCAGGGTCTCGCCGCGGTAGACGTCCAGATCGATACCGCGCAGCACGTGGCGGCGGCCGAAGTGCTTATGCAGCTCGCGCACGCGGATGTAGACCTGCTTGCCCTCCGGCGCGGCTTCGCCGACCGGCACCGGGCGCTCCAGCTCCTCTGCGCTCCAATCGCCGTCGGCCTCCGACATCACAGCCCGCCTCCGCCACCCATCACCAGCTGCAGGATCTGGGTCATGATCAGGTCGGCGATGAGCACGAAGATCACGCACAGGCGCACGGTGTTGGTGGTGCTGTGGCCGACGCCCTCGGCGCCGCCTTCGGTGCGCAAGCCCTGATTGCAGGCCACGGTGCCGATGATCAGCGCGAACACCGTCGATTTGAGCAGGCCGCCGAGATAGTCGCCGGGCCGGATCAGGTTCTGCGCGCTCTCGGCGAAGGTTTCATAGGGCACGCCGAAGGCGACCTCGGCGACGTAGGCCCCGCCGAGCAGGCCGACCACGTCGGCCAGCGCGGTGAGCAGCGGCATGACCGCCACCAGTGCGACGATCCGCGGCATCACCAGGTAGCGCACCGGATCGATGTTCATCACCCGTAGGGCCTCGACCTCTTCGTTGACCGTCATGGTGCCGATCTCGGCCGCCATCGACGACCCGACCCGCGCGAGCACGATCACCGCGGCCCAGATCGGACCGAGCTCGCGGGTGAAGGTCACGCCCAGCATGCCGCCGACCATGTGCAGCGCGTTGTAATCTTTGAGCGAAGGGCCCATCTGCATGACCATGATCATGCCGGTCAGCCCGGCGATCAGGGTCAGAACCAGGATCGAGCCGATGCCGGCAACGTCGATCTGCCGCGTTACCTGACGCCGGCTGGCCCAGACCGCCGGCAGACGGGCGAGCGCCTGCAGCAGCAGCCGCACGGCCAACCCGGCGCCGATGCAGGAGTCGAGGATGCGCCGCCCGGCGATACTCAGCACGATCGCATCTCCGGCAGCAAGCCCAGAAGCGAGAGCACCAGCAGGGTCTTGCCGTCGCAGATCTCGCCGGCTGCCACCAGAGCAGGAATATCGGCCAGAGCCACCAGCTCCGGGCTGACCAGTTCACCCTGGTCGGGATCGCGCGCGGTGGAGCCGAGCTCGAAGGCCTCGAACACCACCATCAGCTCGTCGCAGATGCCCACGCTGGGATTGAACCGCAGTCGCTCGACCAGCCGCTCGCAGGTATAGCCGGTCTCCTCGCCGAGCTCGCGTCGCGCAGCGTGTTCGACGGTCTCGCCCGGGTCGCTGGTGCCAGCGGGAACCTCCACCGTCCATCGCTGCAGCGGATAGCGGTACTGCCGCACGCACAGCAGGTGCTCCGGATCGGGGCGGACGATCAGGGCCACAGTGGGCGCGTGATGCGCCACCGGCCGCTCGATCTCGCCGTCGGGCGTGGCGAAGCGGTCCAGGGTGAGCGCCACTTTCGCGCTGCGATAGAAGGTCTGGCTGCGCAGCAGCTCGATGTGCTCGGCCATAGCCGTTCCCCTCTGTGGCTGGAGCCAACCCGGGCGGCGGCACGGGGCAAGCGCCGACGACGCGAGCCCGCGCTTCGGAGTGACCGCACAGAATGCCAAGACGTTCACGGCGTGTCAACGCAGGTGATCAGACGTTAAGCGCGGTCACAGAGCGAGGATGCATCGCCGGCAACACCGCCCCGCGCCAGACCGGAACGTAACTACTCAGGGGCTTCGCCCCTACGGTCCATTCGCAAGCGAATGGACCTACCCCTCTGGCTTTGTCGGGATTCCCATGGATCGGCAGCGCCGATCCATGGGTGGGCGGATCGGCTACGCCGATTCTATCCGCCCACCATCCCTCGCTCGCCAGCCCCATCGCTCGCGATGGGGCCCGAAGAAGGCAGGTAACTACTCATGCCCGATGGTTCTGAGTCGTTACACCGGAACTTGCTCAGACATCCTGAGACATCGCCTGCCGGCTAGCGAGGGGGCTCGTAGTACGGCGCGCCGTGGACCCTTCTTGCATTGGTGATACCGCACCGATCCTGGGCGCCCCACGGAGGATCCCATGCGCATCAGCCTCGACTGGGTCAAGCGCCTGCTCGGCGTCGACGAGCTCGGCCACGAGCCGGAGGAGCTCGCGCGCCTGCTGACCATGCATCTGGCCGAGATCGACGCGGTCGAGGCGACCGGTCCGTCGCTCGAAGGCGTGGTCGTCGGCCGCGTGCTCAGCTGCCAGCAGCACCCCAACGCCGATCGCCTGCGGGTGACCACGGTCGACGTCGGCTCGGAGCAGCCGCTGCCGATCGTCTGCGGCGCGGACAATGTGGCCGCGGGCCAACTGGTGCCGGTGGCCCCGGTGGGGACGGTACTGCAGGTGCGCACGGCCGAAGGCGGGGTCGAAGCGCTGAAGGTGAAGAAGGGCAAGCTGCGTGGGGAGCCGAGCCACGGCATGATCTGCGCCGAGGACGAGCTGGGACTGGGCACTGACCACTCCGGGATCCTGGTCCTCGACGACGACCATCCGCCGGGCACGCCACTCGACCGGGTCATCGCCACCGGCGATCACGTACTGGTGATCGACAACCACAACATCAACCACCGCCCCGACCTCTGGGGCCACCTCGGTTGGGCGCGCGAGATCGCCGCCATCTGCGACCTGCCGCCGCCGGCCGAGCCGGATCTGGATTGGGAGGATACGGGCGACGGCTTCCGCGTGATCATCCGCAACGACGACTGCAGCGCCTACAGCGGCGCGGTGGTCGGCGGCCTGCACAACGGCGCTTCGCCGCAATGGATGCAGGATCTGCTGCTGGCGGTCGGCTCGCGTCCGCACGGGCTGCTGGTCGACGTCACCAATTTCGTGATGCTCGAGCTCGGCGAACCGATGCACGCCTTCGACCGGCGGCAGATCGCCGGCGATGAGCTGATCGTGCGCGGCGCCGCGGCTGGCGAGGTGATCACCACCCTCGATGAGACCACGGTCGATCTCCAGCCGGGCGACCTGCTGATCGCCGACGACCAGCGCAGCCTGGCCCTGGCCGGGATCATGGGCGGTAAAGACAGCATGGTCCGCGACGACACCACCGAGGTGGTCCTCGAAGCGGCCTGTTTCGCCCCAGCGCGGATCCGTGCCACCCGCATCCGCACCGGCGTGGCGAGCGAGAGTTCCAACCGCTTCGAGAAGGGCCTCTATCCGCTGCTGACCCGCGCGGCGATCAACCGCGCGATCGCGCTGCTGCGCGCGATCTGCCCCGAGCTTACGGTGAGCGTGCGCTTCTCAGCCGGCGCGGGGCTGGCGAGCGCGTGCTGCGCCGAGACCACGGTGGCGTATCAGAGCGAACAGCTGCGCCGGCTCACCGGTTTCGATCTGCCGGCCGCGACTCAGCACGAACTGCTCGCGCGCATCGGCTTCACGCCAACCGGCGACGGCCTGCGCGTACCGTGGTGGCGCTCCAAGGACATCACCGGCGCGCACGATCTGGTCGAAGAGGTGGCCCGCCTGCACGGCTACGACGCGATCGCGCCCTGCGTGCCCTGCCTGCCGGCGGCCGCGCCCACGCCCAACCGGCTGCGCAACGCCGAGCACCGCGCGCGCGACGTGCTCTCCGCGCTCGGCTGGGACGAGGTCGCGACCTACGGCTTCATCAGCGAGGCCTGGTGCGCCGAACTCGGTCTGGCCGCGGACGAACGCCTGATCCGGCTGCCGCATCCGCTCTCGCAGGATCAGAGCGTGCTGCGGATCCACACCCTGCCGAATCTGCTCGAGGCCGCCGGCCGCAACCTGCGCCACTTGGCCGCGGCCTCGGTCTACGAGATCGGCAAGCGCTACGGCCGCGGTCTCGGCGCCGGCACCTGCACCGACGAGACCCTGGTACTCGCCGGGCTGCATGCCGATCCCGCGACCGACACCCCCTTCTACGCCGCGCGCGACGCACTGCTCGAGCTGCTCGCGGCGCTCGGCTACCGCGCGACGGTCAGAGCGCAGGCGCTCGACGCCACCCCCGCGGGCCTGCTGCCCGGCCGCTGCGCCGCGATCACCGTCGACGGCCAGGCCGTGGCCCGGGTCGGCGAGGTCGACGCCGCCCTGCGCCGCCGCGCTGCCTGCGAACCCGCCGCGGCCTGGTTCGAGCTCGAACTCGAGCGCCTGCTCGCCACGCTGCCGCCGCCCCCGCCGCAGCAGTACCGCCCCGTCAGCCGCTACCAGCGCGTCGACCGTGACTTCACCTTCGTCTGCCCCGAGGCGTTGACCTTCGCCGAACTGGAGGCGGTGGTGGCAAGCGCCGCGCGCGACCTGCTCTGCGGCATCGAGCTCGCGGCGCCGATCTACCGCGGCGAGCAGATCCCCCCGCGGCACAAGGCGCTGAGCCTGCGGGTCCACCTCCAGGCCGCAGATCGCACGCTGAGCGAGAAGGAACTACGTAAGACCAGCGAGCGGATCGTCACCGCGGTCGAGAAGCGCACCGCCGCGCGTCTGCGTCGCTGAACCCAACACCCCCGACACCCAGGAGGCCGCATGGCCTGCGAACGTACCCCCCTGTTCCCCGACTACCCGCATTTCCTCCACGGCGGCGACTACAACCCCGACCAGTGGCTGCACCGCCCGGACATCCTCGACGAGGACATGCGCCTGGCCCAGCTGGCCGGCTGCAACGCCTTCTCGGTCGGGATCTTCGCCTGGACCGCGCTCGAGCCCGAGCCCGGAGTCTACACCATGGACTGGCTCGCCGAGACACTCGACCGGCTCGAGGCCAACGGGCGCAAGGCCTTCCTCGCCACGCCGAGCGGCAGCAAGCCGGCCTGGCTGGCCCAGGCCCACCCCGAGGTCTGCCGCGTCTCCTCGCAGGGCCTGCGCGATCCCTGGCGTTCGCGCCACAACCACTGCCCCACCAGCCCGGTCTACCGCGAGCGGGTGGCGGCGATCGACACCGAGCTCGCCCGGCGTTTCGGCGCGCATCCGGCGGTGCTCGGCTGGCACCTGTCCAACGAGTACAACGGCGCGTGCCACTGCGAGCTCTGCCTCGCCGCCTTCCGCGACTGGCTCAAGCAGCGCTACGGCGACCTGGAGACGCTCAATCGCGCCTGGTGGAGCGCATTCTGGAACCACACCATCACCGACTGGGACCAGATCACCGCCGTCGACAGCTCGGTCGACACGCTCCAGCTCGACTGGTTGCGTTTCGTCACCCATCAAACCTGCGACTTCATGCGCCACGAGCTCGCCAGCGTCCGCGCCCACAGCAGCTTGCCGGCGACCACCAACCTGATGGGCTTCTTCCCCACCCTCGACTACTGGCGGCTGTGCGAGCAGCTCGACTTCGTCTCCAACGACGCCTACCCCCTGCTGCAC
>JBEPXK010000171.1:0-7758 GCA_041641915.1 Planctomycetota bacterium | reverse complement strand
ATCGATCGGGACCGGAGCCCACAACGCGAACCGCCCGACGACGAGCGATTACGAAACCGGGTGCGAATACGAACGCGAGCACCCCAGCGCCATCCACCCCAGCGTTGCACCGCCACCGGCCGACGTCACCCTGGACCGCGTGAGCGCCCTGATCCGGTTCATCCACGGCGAGCTCGATGGCGAGGCCCAGCCCATTCGCGATGGCGCCGAGATCCTGATCGGGCGCGACGCCGATTGCGACCTCGTCCTGCCGGGGCGCAAGGTCTCGCGCCAGCACGCCGAGCTGTTGCTCGACGATGGCGAACTACTGCTGACCACCGTCTCGGCGACCAACGCGGTCTGGGTCAACGGCGCGGCCTGCGACGGGGCCGAGCTGCGCGTCGGCGACGAGGTCCGGATCGGCGAACACGCCTTCCGGGTCGAACGTATCGACAAGGATGCCCGCCGCCGCACCGTGGTGCCCGAACTCGACGGCCTGCCCGAGCTCGAGGACGGCACCCAGTACCACGGCCTGATGCGCTGCGTGCTGGCGATCCAGAAGCTGATCAACGAAGATGCCGACAGCCTGGTCGAACGCTGTCTGGAGATGGTCTTCCTCGCGATCCCGGCCTCGCGTCTGGCGTTGTTCCTGGTCACCCCCGACGGCCACGTGCTGCAGGGCTTCACCAAGCTCAACGGGCCGATGAGCGACCAGCGCGGTCGCCTGAGCCATGGCTTCGCGCGCGAGGTCCTGCGCGCCGGCCAGGGGATCCTGATCGAGGACGTGAGCCAGGCCGATCCCGACCGCTACGGCGAGACCCTCGGCGAGCAGGAGGTGCAGTCGGTGGTCGGGGTGCCGGTCCGCGTCGGGGAATGCGTCTGCGCGGCGGTGGTCGGCGATAATCTGGCCCGCCCCGGCGCGCTGACCCGCGACCATGCCAGCATCCTCGACTTCGTCGCCCTGGCCCTGGCCTACGCCTTCCAACGCGACGACCTCCAACGCCTGCGCCGCCGCCAGGCGCAGACCGAACAGCAGCTCAACGCCGCGCAACACGTCCAACAGCACGTCTGCAACAAGCCCAGCCCCGAGCGGATGGTCGGGATGGACTGGGCCGTGGCCTACCGCCCCGCGCTCGAGCTCGGCGGCGATTTCTACGACTGGTACCTCGACGGCGACCGGGTGACCTGGGTCATCGCCGATGTCTCAGGCAAGGGCGTGCCCGCGGCGCTGGTGGTGAGCATGCTGCGGGCCTACTGCCGTACCCTGCACGAGCGCGACCTGCCGCCACACGCCTTCCTGCTCGCGCTCGACAACCTGCTCCAGGGCGAGATCCCGCCCGGCATGTTCGTCACCGCGGGCGTACTGCAGGCCGACCCCCACCGCGCCGGCTGGTGCGCGGCCGGCCACCCGCCACTGATCGTGCTGCCGGCCAGCGGCGCCCCGCGTCAGCTACCGGTGGTCAGCGGGTCGCTGGGCATGTCGGCCCGGCCCCTGCCGGCGGCCGACACCCGCACCACCGGCCTCGACCTCGCTCCGGGCGATCGCTGCTGCATGCTCACCGACGGGGTGATCGAAGCGGTGGACCCCCAGCGAGAGGAATTCGGCCTCGAGCGCGCGGTCGACCGTCTGGCCCACGCCCGCGACAAGCAGCTGAGCGACCAGATCGGCGGCCTGCTCGGTGCGATCGACGCGTTCGCCGCCGGCGCCGGGCAGTACGACGATATCACGTTGATCCTCGGTCGACGCTGAACCGCGCTCCGCCTGCCTGCCGAGAGTGGACAACGGCCGCCACCGGCCAAGGATCGCGGCGAGGAGCGCGGTGAGCGACGATACCCATACCATCGATCCGGCATGGACGGTCCAGGTACCCGAGCACGTCGCCTTCCGCCTCCAGCCTGCCGGCCCGGTGGTGCGCCTGCTGGCCTACTGCATCGACCTGCTGATCCGTTTCCTGCTGCTGTTCCTGCTGCTGGTCGTGCTCCAGATCGCGGGCGGCGGCAACGCGGCCGGTACCGGGGTCGCTCTGCTGGCCTGGTTCGTGCTCGAGTGGGGCTACAGCTTCCTCTTCGAATGGCTGCGCGGCGGGCGCACGCCCGGCAAGGCGGCGCTGGGCATCCGGGTGGTCGATCTGCAGGGCATGCCGCTGAGCGCCGGGGCCGCGGCCCTGCGCAACCTGCTGCGCGGCGCGGACTGGCTCCCGGCCGGCTACCTCGTCGGCCTGAGCAGCATGCTCTGCGACCGCGGCTTCCGACGCCTCGGCGACCACGCCGCCGGGTCGCTGGTGGTCTACGAGCGCGGGGCCGGTTTCCCCGCCTCAACGCCGGTCACCGAGGCCGCGGTGCTCAAACTGGCCCGCTCGCTGCCACGCCGGGTTGCGGTGGCGCTGCCGGCGCGTTGCGTCCGCGCCCTGGCCGGCTTCGTCGCCCGACGTGCCCAGTTCCACTCCGCGCGCCGCCGCGAGATGGCGGCTCACCTCGCCCCCGCCCTGGCCCGCCACCATCGCCTGCGCCCGCCGCGCAACCCCGACCGCTTCCTCTGCGCCATCGACCTGCTCGCCCGCCGCGGCCTCGATCCCGTGGCCGGGGATGACGACGAGGACCCGGCGGCGCTGGTCGAAGAGCATCGACCGCACTGGAGCGAGCTCGAACGCCTGCTCGAGCGCTCCGGCCAGCTCAACGGCAAGGCGGCCACGCGCCTGGCCCACCTCCACCGCTGCGCCTGTGCCGATCTCGCCCTGGCCGAAGCCTACCTGCTGCCCGAGCGCACCCGCGCCTATCTCGATGACCTCATCGCCCGGACCCATCATCGCCTCTACCGACGCAGCGGCCGCTCCTGGGGCGCCCTGGCCACCAGCCTGGTACGTGAGGTGCCGCGCATGCTCTACGGCGACCGCTGCTTGCGGGTGGCGGTCCTGGCGTTCTTCGGCACCTTCCTGCTGGCGGTGGTCCTGACCCGCCTTGACCCCGGTCTGCCGGAGCGCGTGCTCGGCGCGCCCCAACTCGAACAGCTGCACCAGATGTACGCCGACCCGCCACGCCATCGCGACCTCGGCGGCGGCGCGGGAGCCACCGGCTTCTACATCCGCAACAACGTCAGCATCGCGCTGACCTGTTTCGCCTGCGGGATCTTCCTCGGCGTCGGCTCACTGTTCTTGCTGGTATTCAACGGGCTGGTCATCGGACTGATGTTCGGCCACATGACCCATGCCCCGGCCCCGCTACCGGGGCACTTCTTCGAGTTCGTCACCGCACACGCCGCCTTCGAACTCGGCGGCATCGCACTCTGCGGCGCCGCCGGTCTGCGGCTGGGCTGGGGGATGGTCGCCGGATCCGGCCTGCCGATGGGCCAGTCACTGCGCCGCTCGGCTGCGCGCGCGGTACCGATCCTCGCCGCCGGCGCCCTGCTGGTGGCGCTGGCCGCCCCGATCGAGGCCTTCGTCTCGCCCTCGGCGTTGCCGCTGGCGGCCAAGCGCGGCATCGGCATCGCCAGCGCCCTGCTGCTCTTCATCTACCTCGGCCTCGGCGCCATCGATCGCCGAGCGCAACAGCGCTCGGTGGAAACGGCTTGAGATGGCAGCGCCCGAGCCGGTCTTCCCTTTGCGCGAGCGCACCAGCGGCCAGATCCATGATCTCGCCCTGCTGCTGGTGCGCCACCACCGCCGCCGCATCGCCGCGCTCGCGCTGCCGCCGCTGCTCGTCTGCGGCGCCGGCCTGATCGTGCTCATGCGCATGGATATCGTGGAGGAGACCGGCGACCGGTTGCTGCTGCTGCTGGTCGCCATGCTCACGCTCGCGCCGCTGCTCACCGCCCCGGTGACCGCCTTCCTCGCCGAGGCCGCCTTCTGCCCCGTCCCCCCGCCCGGCGCGGTGCGCCGACGCCTGCGCGGACGCGTGGGCCTGCTCGCGCGGGCGGTATTGCTGTGGCGCGCCGGGCCGGTGCTGCTGCTGCTGTGGCTCGGCGAGGCCACGGGGGTCAGCATGGTCCTCGCCCTGCTGTGGCTGCTGATACTCGAGGCGACGCGCCGTCACGCCCCGGAGGTGATCCTGCTCGAAGGCCAGGACCGCAGCGCCGGGCGCGCCCGCACCCGTCAGCTCGCCAAACAGGCCAACGGCGGCCACGTTGGCGAGGCGCTGCTGCACCAGTTGTTGCTGGCCCTCGGCCTGCTCGCGGTCTGCTGGTCGCTGCACTGGCTGGGCGCGGTGTTCGTCTACGGCCGGCTGTTCGCCGGAGCCTGGGGCTGGTCGTGGGATCCTCTCATCTCCCCCGGGCCCTGGATCGTCGTCTGCACTCTGGCGGTCCACCACTGCGCCAGCCGCTTCCTCGGCTACCTCGACCTGCGCACCCGCAGCGAGGGCTGGGCGGTGGAGACCGCGCTGCGATTGGCGGCCGAGGACCTCGGCGGAGGCGCCCGCTGATGCGTTTGCGCACCCTCCTCTGCCTGCTGGTCCTGACGCTCGCCCCGCTGCCGGCGACCGAGACCGACGCCGTGGTCCGCGAACGGCTGCGCGAGCTCGACCCGGCCTGGTACGACGCCGAGCAGGACGGCTGGCAGCAGGTCCGCCCGCCGTCCTCCCGGCGGACCCACAGCGATGATGCGGATGGCTCCAGCGGCGGTGGCACGACAATCGACGGCGGTGGGCTGGGCGGTCTGCTGACCTGGTTCATCATCGCGCTGGTGGCGGTGCTGGTCGCCGCCGTGGTCGCCATGGCCGTGCTCGCCTGGCACGAGGACCAGCAACCGTCGCCGACCCCTACGAGCCCGGAAAGGCAACGCGCCGGCCCCGCGCCGCTGGTGGTGCCGCATTTCCTCGACCTCGATCTCGACGCCGCCTCGCGCGCCGACGTGCTCGCCGCGCTCGATGCGGCGATGGCCGCGGGCGACTGGCGCACCGCGGTGGTGTGTTGTTTCGCCGCCCAACTGGTGGTACTGGCCGAGGCCGGGCTGCTACACCTCGAGCGTGGCACCACCAACCGCCGCTTCCTGGCCCAGATGCGCACCGCGCTGAGCGACGATCCGCCCCGGGCGACCGCGCTCACCGAACGCTTCGCCACGAGCATCGCCATCTTCGAGCGCATCTACTTCGGCCATGTCGCGGCGCAGCGCGAACAGGTCGACACCCTGCGTGTACATCTCGACGCCTTCCGCACCCCGGGCGCCGGAGCACAACGATGAAGCGCCGGCACGCCACGGCCTGCCTGCTCGGCGCGCTGGTCCTGCTCGGGGCCTGCCGCGACCAGGACCAGCTGCGTTCGCTCGGCTACGCCCGTCCCGGATCAATCAACGGCCTCGAGGTCCTGCGCGCCGCGCTCGCCGAACGCTGGCAGGTCGACGCCGTCCCCGGCATCGGCACGCATCTGGACGACTACGACTGCGCCGTGCTCGTCTGCCGCGAGACCCGTCTGCCCGAGCGCCCCTTCTGGGACTGGTGCGAGCAGTGGCTGGAGCAGGACGACCGCTGTCTGGTGCTGGTCCTACGCGACGGCGATGTCACCGCGCCGTTGTGCCGCCGCTGGTCGCAGCAGGCGCGCGCCGCCGCGGCCCAGACCAACGACCGCCAGCTGGCCGAACGCCTGCGCGCCGAGGCCAAGGAGATGGCGCGCCTGGCGCTGCTACCCGCCGAGCGCCCTGTCGGCATCGGCGCCTACGAACGCAGCGGCCCGTGGCTGCGCCTGCACGGCGTGCCTCCGGGCCGACCCCACGCGCTCAATGGCAATCCGCCCTTCGCCCCCACGCCCGCCACGCCGCTCACACTCAATCCCGGCTGCCGGCTCGAAGCCGCCTTCGGCATGCTCGAGCCCCTGGTCGCGGACGAACTGGGCACCCTCGTCGGCCTGCGGCGGTACCAGACCGGACGGATGATCGTCTGCGCCTCGGCCACCGCCCTGCTCGACGGCGCGCTGGTCGGCCCCGCCGCACGCGAACAGCTCGACGCGCTGCTCATGCTCATCGCCGAGGATACGCCCAAGCGGGTGGCCTGGCTGCGCGACCACGTCCACGCCAGCGACGAGTACCATCCCCGGCCGACCTTGTGGAGCATGATCGCCCGACCACCCTTCGGTTTGATCCTGCTGCACATGCTCATCCTGGTGCTGATCTACCTCGCCTACCGCGCGGCCTGGCTCGGCCGGCGCGAGGCGGAGCCGGAGGGCCGGCCACCGCGCTTCCGCGACCACGTGCTGGCCCTCGGCAACCTGCTGCACGCCGCGCACGCCCGCCGCCGGGTGCATTCCGCGCTGGCCCGTTACCACCAACGCCCGTCGCCGAGCAACGGCGTCGACGACTCCCACACCGACCTCGCGTCCGCCCGCCGGCTCTGGGGCGAACGCAGCGATCATTCCGCGAGCCGCCCATCCGCGATGGAGACCCCCGATGGTTGACCTGCCCGAATCCGAACCGCCCGCGACCCCCGCTGCCACCGCCGTGACCACAGCGATCGTCGAACGCCTGCGCCAGGTGTTCGTCGGCCAGGACGCGCTGGTCGAAGGCGTCCTGGTGGCGATCATCGCCGGTGGCCACGTGCTGGTGGAGAGCAACCCCGGCCTGGGCAAGACCCTGCTGGTCAAGGGCCTGGCCCGCGTGCTCGGCCTCGACGCCGCCCGGGTCCAGTTCACCCCCGACCTGATGCCGGCCGACATCATCGGCTCGCACGTCTTCAACCTCGCCGAGCGACAGTTCGAGTTCCGCCAGGGCCCCGTGTTCACCCGGTTCCTGCTCGCCGACGAGATCAACCGCTCGCCGGCCAAGACCCACGCCGCGCTACTCGAGGCGATGCAGGAGAAGCAGGTCACCCTCGATGGTAATTGCTATCGCCTGCCCCACCCCTTCCTGGTGGTGGCGACGCAGAACCCGATCGAGAGCGAAGGCACCTACCAGCTACCCGAGGCGGCGCTCGACCGCTTCCTGCTCAAACTCCAGATGGACTATCCCTCGCAGCAGGAGGAGGAACGCATCGTCGGACTCCACCTCGCCGGCCGTTCGCCGATGGACGAGGTCGACGACCTGCTCCAACCGGTGGGCGACCCGCAGACCATCCTCCGCCTCCAGGCCGCCGCCGGCGCGGTGGGGGTCGACGCAAGCATCATCTCCTATCTCACCGCCATCGTCCGCGGCACCCGCGCGCATCCGGCCCTGTTCCTCGGCGCCTCGCCCCGGGCCTGCGTCAGCCTGATGGCCTGCGCGCGCGCGCTGGCGCTGCTGCGCGAACGCGATTTCGTCGTTCCCGACGACGTCGCCGACATCGCCGCGCCGGTGCTGCGCCACCGGATCATGCTCACCCCCGAAGCCGAGATCGAACAGCGCGACGCCGACGGCATCATCGCCGATATCGTCGCCGACACCCCGGTGCCCCGGACCTGAGCCGCGTGATCCCCCACCCCACCAGGTTGCTGGTCATCGGGACCGGACTGAGCGCCGCGATGTCCGTGGCGCTGGCCTTCGCCCCGGGCCTGATCGGGCCGCTGCTCGCCCTCGACGGCGCGCTGGTCGGCCTCGCTGGGCTCGACCTGCTCCTGTGCTGGTACGCCGCCCGCAGTCTGCGGGCCGAGCTGCGCACCGAGCGCGTCTGGAGCCTGCAGCGCGACACCCGGGTCACCATCGAGCTCGCGCGCGACGCCAGCCGACGCCTGCACCTGCGCGTGGTACCCGACCTGCCGCGGCTGATCCGCTCGCGCGAGCGCTTCCAGGAGCTCGAGCTGGCAGGCCGCCGGCGCGCGGTGTGCACCTTCACCTGCCGCGGTGATCGCCGGGGCGGCTACACCATCGGCGGCGCGCGCATCGC
>JBEPXK010000170.1:0-7768 GCA_041641915.1 Planctomycetota bacterium | reverse complement strand
GGCAAGCTGCTCGACCTGCAGGCGGCCGAGGAGATCGACCACTTCCGCGCGGCGATCGTCGCCTGTCGCGAATTCGGGTACGCGCTCGAGATGCCGGCGATGACCATGCAGTCCGAGTATCTGACCATCCTACGCAAGCTGCACGCGGTGCCGGCCGATGACCCCGACCGCCCGGCACGGCTGCGGGCGATCCTCGAGGGGCACCATCGGATCCGGGATTTCCTCGCGCTCGCGGCGCTCGGTGGAACCGAGCCCCTGCTGGCGCTGCTTGCAGCCGAGGAGCTGGAGCCGGGGATGCGGGTATTGCGCGCGGCTTTTTTCCGCCGCGTCGGGCGCGACGAGGAGGCCGAAGCGGATCTGGTCCACTGCTACCGCGTGCTCGATGAGGTGCGGATCGAGCGCACCAGTGATTCGCATACCGCTACCGCGCGACTGGCCTTCTACGCGCTCGACTATCTGACCTGGGACGTGGTCTGGGCCCCGATCGAGCGGATCAAGCACGGGCACGAGTATCAGGCGCTCGCGGCCTGGTTGGCCGAATGCTACGGCCACAAGGAGGACGCCGCGGCGGCCTATCGCCATCTCAACGCCATCGGCAGCGGGATGTGTTCGGTCGCCGAACAGGGGCTCGCGCGCGTCGGCCTGCGCAACGAAGCCGATGGCGGTCGCGACCACGACGAGGTCAGCTCCGCGAGCTGAGGGCGGTGTTTCCGGGGTCGGCGGCGGCGCCGCTCAGCGGCGCGCGCTGCCGGGGTCCCGCAGGGCGTTGGCCCGGCCCAGCAGAGTGCCGAAGCGGGTGCGGAAGGCGCTGCGCGACTGCTCGCGCGCGGCCTCCAGGCCCTTGATCAGGCGGTCGGCCTGAGCGCGGTTGATCCTGGCCCGGTTGGCCAGGGCGTTGTCGACCATCGCCTTGGCCCGGGCAAAGGCTTCGGCTTCCTCGAACCATGGTTCCAGGGCGGTGCGGCGGAAGGTCTTGCTGTGCTCGTCGAGCGCGTCGTCGAGCGCGTCGAGATCGCCCGCGGCGATCAGCTCGTCGACCTGGTTCTGCGCGGCGGCGATGGTCGGCTTGACCTCCGCGACCAACCCGGCCACACGCTGCTGACGTTCCGGATCGAGGCACAGGCCTGCGGCGGCCGTGGCGAGGTCGACCAGCGCGGCGAAGCGGCGTTGCTGATCGCGTCGGCTGTCGCCGGGTTCGGGCACTGCTTCGAGCAGCGCGTCGGCGCGGGCGAGATCGGCGGCTTGCGGTACCGACCAGTCGAAGAGCACGTTGTCTTCGCCGGCGGGATATTGCTGCTGGAACCGGCTCTCGCCCAGTTGCGCGACCAGGGTCACCGGTCCGGCCCCCGGCAGCTTCAAGCTGTACGCGCCGCTGGACCAGGTGCGGCAGGATGCCGCGCCGTCGGCGGTGGCGATGGTGACGCCGGCCTTGCCCTCGCCGGCGTCGTAGACGCCGTTGCGGTTGCGATCGAGGTAGACGACGCCGCCTGCGAACCGGCCCTTGCGGTGGCCGAAATTGTGGGTCACCGAGATCCGGTCGCTGTGCGCTACCGCCGCGGGGCCGACCACGTTGGATTTGCGGCTGATCATGTTCATGCGATGACCGCGGCCCGGTTGCATGCCGCCCTCGCCACCCTTGCCGAAATCGACGATGAAGCCCCAGTTGGAATGCACGGGATCGCGGGCGTCACGGTAGCAATTCTCGGCCCGCGGCGAGCCGGGGAAACCGGCCGCCTTCATGCGGTCGGCGAAGGAGGCGCCGGTATAGCCCTCTTTGTCGGCTGCTTCGCCGTGACCCAAGCCGTTGTGGATCATGTACCAGGAGTGCTTGCGCGCCGCGTCGAGCGCGGCGAGGTCGAACACCAGCGGTGGCGCCGGCTGGAGCTCGAGCATCTCGCGCTTGAACATGTCCCAGTCGACATCGGGGTGGTACATCTCATCGCGCAGGGCGAGCACGCGGTCGGCCTCGCCGTGGGGATCGGCGCGGAAGCGGTTCATCAGCAGGAGGATCTCTACCTCGGCCGGCGTCGGCTCGGGGCTCGGCGCGTTGTAGACCGCTGCGCTCACCGTGGCGGGGGCGAGCAGGAGCAGGCCGAGAACGGCAGCGGCGTTGCGGCGCGGGCGGGTGGTGGGTCTCATCGCGAAGCCTCCATGACACTCCGGCGCGGCCGGAATCACATCACCATTCTGGCCGTGGCGGGGGACGGGGGAACCGGCATCCCGGCCGGCTTCGCGCGGCGTGGCTCACGGCGGGCCGGGGTTCACCGGCCGTCGGCCAGGTCCTCTTCGACGATGCTGCAGTAGCTCAGATAGCGTTCGACGTCGATGGCGCCCGTTTCGACCGCCGCTTTGACCGCGCAATCCGGTTCGTGCAGATGCAGGCAGTTGGTGAAACGGCAGGCGTGATGGTGGGCGGCGATGTCGGGGTAGAGCAGGGCCACGTCGAGCGGGGCCATGCCGCTGATGCCGCACTCGCGGATCCCCGGGGTGTCGATCAGCGCGCCGCCGCCGGGAACGGGGTGCGAACGAGCCGTGGTGGTGGTGTGCCGGCCCTTCTGCAACGCCTCGCTGACCGCGCCCACGCGCAGGTCGAGCGAAGGGTAGAGGGCGTTGATCAGGCTCGATTTGCCCACGCCGCTCTGGCCGGTGAAGATGCAGGTGCGCCCGGCGAGCTCGGCGCGCAGGGCTTTCACACTGGGGTGGTCGGGCACGGCCTGGGTGCAGTGCACCGCGTAGCCCAACGCCCGGTAGCGCGTGGCGGTCTGGTCGGCCGCGGCGAGATCGCACTTGTTGAGCACCACCACCGGCTCGACGTCGTTGTAGTGGGCGATGAGCAGGTAGCGGTCGATCAGGCCGGGTTTGAGCTCTGGCTGCAGGACGGCGGCGACGATCACCAGCCGGTCGACGTTGGCCGCCATCACGTGTTCGAGCGCCTTGTTGTGGCTGTCGGCCCGCGCGATCTGGTTGGCTCGCAGTTCGAGCGCGGTGATCACCGCATCGCCTTCGGGCGAATGGCAATAGCGGACGCGGTCGCCCACCGCCAGCGGTGACTTGACGCCGGTGAGCATCTTCTTGAGCACCCGGCGGATCTGGCAGCTCAGCTCCTCGCCGTCGGCGTTGCGTACGATGTAGAACAGGCCTTCGCAGCCCGCGATGGTGCCGGGCGCTCCCTCGGCGCTCGCCTGGGTCCGGGCGACGCGATTGAAACGGCGCAACACATTCTCGCCGGAATCTGAATTGTGCTCGCTCGCGGCGAGATCTTCGAGGGCCGGAGCGTCCTCGTCGTACCGTGAGAGGTCTCCGAGCCGGGCGCGGCCCGCCTTGTGCACGCCGCGCTGACGCGCCAGCCCGCTGCGTCGTTGCGGGCCGCGTCGCCCCTTGTCCTTGCCCCCGCGGGATCCCTTCTTTTTAGCCATGGTAATGTAGACGTGTGCTCGTGGCGAAGCTATTCGCCGGATCGGGTCGCGGCCAGCGCGTCGGTATAGGGTTCGAGGCCGTCTTCGCCGAGCGCGGCGGTCAGCGCCCGCTGCAGCTGTTCGCGGTCGATCTTGTCCCAGGGGGCGATGGCGGTACTGCCGTCTTTAGGCGTGAGCACGAGACCGGTGAGACGGGCGCCACTGAGGTCTGGATCGGCATAGGCGTAGAAACTGCCACTGAACCGCGGCTTCTTGTCCATCGCCTGCACCGCCTCATCGACGGCCGCAATCATCGCGGCCAGCGATGCGGCGTGCGCGGCGATCTGTTCGAGCTTCTCGCCTTCCACGCTGCCGGCGAGCTCGTCGGCATGCTTGCGGACGATCTCGCGCACCTTCTCGATCTGCCATTGTTCCAGTGCCGACCGCGCCTCGTGGACCACCGCTTCGCGTTGGGCGGTCAGCTCGCTTTCGAGCGCGGCCTGAGCCTTGGCGATGTCTTCGGCCAGCTGCGAGTCGTCCATGCTCAGCGGCAACGATGACTTGAGTTTGGCGAGCCGGTCGACATCGCGTAGCTCGATCGCGGTTTCCAGCGCCCGGCGCTTCATCGCGACAAAGGCGGTCTTGTCCTGCTCGATCATCGCCGCCAGCTCTTCGGCCTGCCGTTTGATGGTCGGCCGTTTGCCGATCGCATAGCTCTGCAATTGCTCGAGGGCGAGGTCGTACTCGTGCCGTGCACGCAGGTCCTGGATCGACCGCTGGCGGAGTTTCCACTGGTCGAGCGAGGCGATCTGCTGTTGTTTTTCCTGACGCTCGAGCAGAGCGGCGTGCACGTCTTCGATCTCCGAGCGGATCGCCGTATCCTGGATCGTGGTCCGCAGGCGCTCCAGGCGATCGCGTAGGGCCGTGAGGTCGGCGCCCTGTGCCTCGCCGAGTTGGGCGCGGATCTCGCGCAACTCGCGCCGGGCCTCTGCCTGGGCCAGGGCGTCGCGCCCATCGGTGTCGCCCGGCTCGGGATCGGTGCTCCCCGGCGTGGTGGCGCCGGCTCCCGGGGGCGGCGTCTGATCCGCGTCTTGCGCCGTCTGCGGTGCCCGATTCGCTTCCTGCTCGAGGAAGCGCTGGGCCAGGATGACTCCGAGCGCGACGATCAACAGCACGATGATCACCGTGAGTACCTTGCGGGCCACGCCGGCGCCGGGGGCGATATCGGCGGTGTGGCGCGAGCGTGTCCGCCCGCCCGAGCGCGGTGGTGGCCGGGCGCGTCCGCCGCCGCCGGTCGAAACGCCCGGTCCGGAACCGGAACCAGCGGCCGCGTCGGCCTCGGAGGCGGCGATCGCCTCGCCGATGGCGAAACGGCGCAGCATGACGGTGTCGCCGGAGGGGGCCGGTTCCTGCTTGAGGATGCCACGCTGCTGCAGGTCGAGGATGGCGTCGATCACCTCCTGGCAGGTCTGGAAGCGCTGATCCGGCTCCTTGGCCATCAATCTGGCGATCAGCGCTTCGACCTCCGGATGGACGGCGCGGTTGATCTCGCGGATGCCGACCACCCGGTTCTTGACGTGTCCCTTGAGCACGTCGTTGACCGTGGTGCCAGAGAAGGGAGTACGGTTGGTCAACAGGTGGTAGAGGGTCGCGCCGAGGGAGTAGATATCGATACGGTGGTCGATGCGATGCCCGAGGGCCACCTCCGGCGCCATGTAGTGGGGGGTGCCGACGACCTTCTTCGGTTTGCCTTCGCTCTCGGCCTCCTCGAAGGTCTTGCTGATCCCGAGGTCGGCCAACTTCACCGTCTGGTTGATCCCGATCATGATGTTGTCGGGCTTGACGTCGCGGTGGATGATGTGGTTCTCGTGCGCGTAGGCGAGCGCCTTGGCGGTCAGGCGGCCGATCTCCAGTGCTTCTTCCTGCGAAAAGACGCCCTGTTGTTTGAGCAGGGCGCGGCAGGTCACGCCCTCGATGAACTCCATCGAAAAGTAGTGGACGTTGTTCTCGGTGTCCACGTCGTGGACCTGGATGATGTTCGCGTGGTTCAGCCGTCCGGCGGCGCGGGCCTCGTCGATGAACTGTTGGACGAATTTCGGCCGGGCGGCGTATTTCGGCGCGAGCACCTTCAACGCTACGATGCGGTCCATCGAACGCTGGCGCGCCTTGTAGACGATGCCCATCCCGCCTTCGCCGACTTTGCCGAGGATCTCGTACTTGCGCGTGAGCAGGTCGCGCAGTTCGACGTCGCCCTCTTCCTTGACGAAGACCAATTCGACTTCGCCGACCACGATCCGATCGCCGAATTCCAGTTGCCGTTCGGTGACCTTCTGGTCGTTGACCTTGGTCCCGTTGCGCGATTCGGCGTCGACCAGGGTGTACAGCCGGCCGTCGCGACGGATGACGAAGTGCTCGCGGCTGGCCATGTTGTCCATGATCTGGACATCGCAGGAGGACTGCCGGCCGAAGGTGGTCTTGTCCTGCTCCAGCGGGTATTCGTAACCGGCATTCGGTCCGGCCCGGCACACCAGTTTCGCCATTGCTGGCTCCTTGCGTTTCGCGGGCGTCGGCCCTGCGGATCCCTGTTGCGCGGCCGCGCGGCGAACACGCCTGCACCCGCCGTCTCCGCGGTTGCCGGCGGTCTGTGTTGCCGAGAGTCGCCCGTGCGATCGTCAGCCGGACAGCCTCCAGCCGGCGATCGATGAGGCAAGCGGCACGCCATGGGTGTGGCGCAGGGGTGGCGCACGCTCCGCCGCGGGATCGGGTTGCCCAGGCGGGCCCGTCACGGCATCATGCAGGGCGTGGCCCTCTATCCGAAGTGCGATCTGTTCGTGCTCGTCGGCGAGACCTCCGGCGATGCCTACGCCGCGGCGGTCCTGCGTCGACTGCGCCGACTGCGTCCCGACGTGGTGTGCGCCGCCATGGGCGGGCCCCAGCTCAAGGCCGCCGGCGCCGAGGTTGAAGCGGGGATCGATGGCCTGGCGGTGATGGGTTTTCTGCCGGTTCTGCGCCGTTTGCCCGAGTTCGCCATGCTCGGGCGGCGTATCGCCGGGCTGATCCGCGCCCGGCGACCACGGGTGGTGCTGAGCATCGACTACCCGGGGTTCAACCTGCGAATGATGCGCGCGCTCTGCGACCTGCGCGCCGAAGGCACGCGTCTGGTCCATGTGGTCGCGCCGCAGGTCTGGGCCTGGCGGCCGCGGCGGGCGAAGCGCATCGCCCAAACGGTCGATCGGCTGCTGTGTTTCTTCCCGTTCGAGCCACCGTTGTTCGCGCGTCACGGCGTGCAGGCCGATTTCGTCGGTCATCCGCTGGTGGATCTGGTCGGCGAAGACGCACGGCCGCGGGCGGTCGAACGCGAGTTGGGGCTCGGCCCGGCCGACCGGCTGCTGCTGCTCGCGCCGGGTTCGCGCGAGCGTGAAGTCGCCGCGCTGCTGCCGGTGTTCGACGCGGCGGCCGAGCTGGCTCTCCCGCGGTTGCGTCCAGCGCCGGGCGGCAAGGTGCGGGTGGCGGTGAGCCGGGTCGGCGACCTGCCGCGCGAGGATTATCGCCGGGCGACCGATCTGCCGGTGATCGAGGACGAGTACCGCAGTCTGTGTCTACGCGCGCGCTGTGGCCTCATCGCATCGGGCACCGCGACGCTCGAGGCGGCGTTGCTCGGCCTGCCGCACGTGATCGGCTATCGCGGCGACCACCTCAGCGCCGTGCTCACGCGGCATCTGATCCGCACCGAGCACGTCGGTCTGCCGAACATCGTCCATAAGGCCAGAGTGCTTCCCGAGTTGCTGCAGGACGAATGTACCGCGCCGCGGCTGGCCGCGCGGTTGGTGGCCATGTGGGAGGGGGAGGGCTACGCGGCCAGGCGGGCGGCGATGGCGCGTACCGCGGACCTGCTCGGCGGCGGCGGCGCAATGGATCGCATCGCCGAGTCCGTAGCCGAAGAGCTGGATCGGGGCCGTCGACCGGCGGACAGTTTCGGCACGCGGACGGACCGACTGCCGCGGCCGGAGACCACCGCTTGAGGCCCTGCGCGGCGGCTGCTGTCGGACGGCGGGAGAAAAGGGTTTGACATCTCGATCCGCTGGCGATGGTTCGCCGCCCTGCCACGGAAACGGGCCGACAACGGCCCCGCCCCACGGCAGCGAACGGGCATAAGCCGCTGGTCGAAAGTGGGTTGACAACCACAATCCTCCGGCACAATGCTTCGCCCACCAGCAGGCATCGCTGATGTCTCCTGGATGACTTTGACAAGCAGATAGATGTGGTCGAACGAGATAAGCAATATGCCACGTCAGGTGTATTGGGTTTCGGAGGACCGTAAGGTCCGACCATGAACAAACAGGAAACGAACATCTGCGAAGAGTTTGATCCTG
>JBEPXK010000169.1:0-7845 GCA_041641915.1 Planctomycetota bacterium | reverse complement strand
GATCCTGGTCGCCGGCTGCGGACGCGACCTGCCGCCGACGCCGCAGGTGCGCGGGCTCGATGCGCGGTACACCGGTCCACTCCCCTCCGACCCGGTGCCCTTGGCGACCTGGTTCGCCGCCTGGCAGGCCGAGGAGCTGGCCACGCTGATCGCGCGCGCGACGGACCGCAGCTTCGAACTGCGCGCGGCCGTAGCCCGGATGCGACAGGCCCGCGCCCGGGCCCGGCTCGCCGGCAGCAGCCGGTGGCCCCGGATCGAGGCCGAGGCCGGGGTCTCGCGCAGCCGGATCAGTACCGTCGATCTCGGCAGCGCGCTCGAGCAGGGCGCTGCCGCTGGCGACGGCCCTCCAGGCATCGGCTTCGGCAGCGGAGATCTGCCCGAAACGACCTTCATCGAAGAAACCTGGCGCGTTTCGCTCGCGGCGAGCTACGAGATCGACCTCTGGGGTCGCCTGGCCGACGCGCAGCAGGCGGCGGTTTTCGCGGCCGAGGCCAGCGCCGAGCAGGTCGCGGCGCTGCGGGTCGGCCTGGCCGCCCGGATCGCCGAGACCTGGCTCACGGCCATCGCCACGTGCGAGAGCCTGGACCTGGCCGAGGACCTGGAGCGCAATACCGAGCGCCTGCTCGCGCTGCAGCGACACCGCTACGCCAGCGGCCGCGCCACTGCCGCCGAGATCCACGCCGCCGCCGCCGCGCAGCAAGAGGCCGCGATCCGGATCAGCGATCTGCGAGCCCGTCTGGAGCATGCCCACCACGCCCTGGCCTTGCTGGTGGGGATCAATCCCGGTGAGCTGGAACTGCAGACCGAGACGCTGCCGCCGGTACCGGGGCTGCCGGCGAGCGGGGTACCGGCCGACCTCCTGCGCCGACGTCCTGACGTGCGCGCGGCGATCCGGCGCGTGGGCGCGGCCAACCGCCGTCTCGCCGCGCGACTCGCCGACCGCTGGCCGCGCCTGCGCCTCGAAGCCACCGGCTTCGATCGCGCCGATCAGCCCGGCGGCCTGCTGGAGCAACTGCTGTGGCGCATCGCCGGTGCGATCAGCCACGTCTTCTTCGATGGCGGACGGCGGCAGGCGCGGATCGACTTCGCCCGCGCCGGCGAACAGGAGGCCCTCGCCGATTTCGGCCAGGTCCTGCTGCAGGCCCTGGTCGACGTCGAGGACGCCCTGGTGGCCAATCGCGAGGCCGAGCGTGCGCTCTTCGCCGCCGATCGACGCACCGCCCGGCGTACGGCCAGCCTCGCCATGCACCGCCGCCGCTACGCCCAGGGCCTCGATCCTGCGCCGCTGCTGCTTGAGCAGCGCATCGCCACGCTGCGCGCGCGCATGCGCCAGCTCACCCGCCGCCGCGAGCTGCTCATCGGCCGCGTCAGCCTCTACCGCGCCCTCGGCGGCGATTGGCGCCTGCGCGAGGAGCAACGATGAAACGGGCGACCGTCCGGCTGCTGCGCATCGGCCTGACCCTGCTGCTGGTCGCAGCGGGCCTGTCCCTGGCCATCTATTGGCGCGCGACCTCCCGGCCGCCGCAACGCGCCTCGGCCGAACGCACCCGCAGCGCGGTGCGCACCGCCACCGTCGCTGCAACAGACCTGACCCTGCGCGTGCGCGGCTACGGCGAGGTCCAGCCGGCACGCACCGCCGCGATCGCCGCCCGGATCGCCGGTCGGATCACCGCGGTCCATCCGCGCCTGCGGCCGGGAGCACGCATCGACGCCGGCGCGGTGCTGGTCGAGATCGACGACGCCGACTACCGTCTCGCGCTGACCCGGGCCGAGGCGCACCTGCGCAGCGCCCGGGCCGAGCTGACCCGGGCCGAAGCGCGGCAACGGGTCGCCCGCGGCGAACTCGCGCAGCTGTCCGACGAGCTCGCCGAGGCCGGCATCGAACCCGAACGCGAGCTGGTGGTGCGCGAACCGCTGGTGGCGCAGGCGCGCGCGGCCGTGACCCGGGCCCAGGTGGCGGTCGAAAGCGCCAAGCTCGAACTCGCCCGCACCACCATCACCGCCCCCTTCCCCGCAGTCGTGCGTAGCGAGCACGCCGCCCCGGGCAACGTGGTCCAGCCGGGGCGGACCCTCGCCCGGCTGGTGGCCCGCAGCCCCTATCACGTGATCGTATCGGTACCGATCGAGCGCCTGCCGCTGATCCGCTTCGCCACCGACGATCAGCAGGGCTCCGCGGCGCGGGTGTATGTCGACCACGCCGAGGGACGCTGGCGCTACGCCGGACACGCGGCCACGCTGCTGAGCGATGTCAGCCCCACCGCGCGCATGGCCCGGGTGTTGATTGCGGTCCCCGCGCCACAGGCCCCGGTCAACGCGCCCGACGGACCGCCGCTACTGCTCGGGGGCTTCGTCGAGGCCGAGATCGACGGACCGCGCCGCCAGGGCCTGATCCGCGTACCCAAGGCGGCGCTGGTCGACGGGCAGCGCATCCACGTCTACGGCGACGACGACACCCTCGCGGTCATCGATCCGCCGATCGTCTGGCGCACCCAGGACGCGGTCTATGTCAGCGAGGGTCTCGCTGACGGCGATCGGGTGGTGATCTCGCCCCTGGCGCGGCCGATGCCCGGGATGCCGCTGCGCCGGATCGAGGCCGAAGACGCAACCGCCGCCGACGGAGGCACGGCCGACGATGGCCGCTGACACGCAGGACGCCGACTGCCGCCCCGGCCCCGTCGCCTGGATGGCGCGCCGGCGGGTGCCGGCGAATCTGCTCATGGCCTTCCTGCTCATCGGGGGAGCGATGCTGCTGCCGCGGCTGAAGCAGGAGGTCTTCCCCGAGATCCGGCTCGACATGGTTACCGTGCGCGTGCCCTATCCCGGGGCCAGCCCCGAGGAGATCGAAGAGGGCATCGTGCTCGCGGTCGAGGAGGTCGTACGCGGCATCGACGGCGTCGACGAGGTGCGGGCCACCGCGCGCGAGGGCGTGGCCCTGATCCACGCCGAGCTGCGCCTCGGCGCCGACGACACCCAGGCGCTCGACGACATCAAGAGCGCTGTCGACCGCATCGCCACCTTCCCCGCCGATGCCGAGGAGCCGGTGATCAGCCTGAGCAGCAACCGACGCCAGGTGCTCTCGGTGGTCGTCTCCGGCCCCGAGGACCGCCGCGCGCTCGACCACGCCGCGGTGCAGGTGCGCGAAGCGCTGCGCGCGCATCCGCAGATCACCCAGGTGGACATCGCCGGGCTGCCGCCGCCGGAGATCGAGGTCGCCGTCGAGCAGGCCACCCTGCGCCGGCACGCGCTGACGCCGGCGCAGATCGCCGCGCGGATCGACGCCGCCTCGGTCGAGATCGCCGGCGGCGACGTCGATGATCCCGACGGCGAGACCGCCCTGCGCGTGGCCAGCCGGCGCAAGACCGCGGCCGAGGTCGCGGCGGTGACGATCGTCGCCGGCGACAGCGGCGACATCCTGCGGCTGGGCGAGATCGCCACCGTGCGCGAGGGCTTTCGCGAAACCGACCGCGCGACCAGCTTCAACGGCCGGCCGGCGGCGCGGGTGCGGGTCTACCGCGTCGGCGACCAGACCCCGCTGAGCGTCGCCGAGGCGGTGGATGCAGTGCTGCGGGACCTACGCGAACGCCTGCCGGCCGCGGTCGAGCTGACCCGCTGGAACGACAGCAGCGAGATGTTCCGCTCACGCATCGGCCTGCTGGTGCGCAACGGCATGCTCGG
The DNA here is from genome assembly GCA_041641915.1 of Planctomycetota bacterium. GTDB lineage: Bacteria > Planctomycetota > UBA11346 > UBA11346 > UBA11346 > SLQH01. The sequence goes on along the minus strand of JBEPXK010000169.1, from coordinate 4,170 downwards.
CCTGGTGCTGGTGCTGGTGATCCTCGGGCTGTTCCTCGACCTGCGTCTGGCGCTGTGGGTCACCGTCGGCATCCCGATCAGCTTCCTCGGCGCGGTGTTCGCCATGGCCGCCTTCGGTATCAGCATCAACATGATCTCGCTCTTCGCCTTCATCCTGGTGCTCGGCATCGTGGTCGACGACGCGATCGTCGTCGCCGAGGCCGCCTTCGAGCACCGCCGCCGCGGCTACGAGCCCCTGAGCGCGGCGATCGCCGGCACCCGCAGCGTCGCCCTCCCGGTGGTCTTCGCCGTGCTCACCAGCGTGGCCGCCTTCGTCCCCCTGCTGCTGGTGCCGGGGACCTTCGGTAAATTCTTCATCAACATCCCCGGCGTGGTGATCCCCATCCTGCTGCTCTCGCTGATCGAGGCGTTCTTCATCCTCCCGACCCATATCGGCCACGCCCTCTCCTGGCGGCTGCGCGGACCGCTGGCCCGGTACGAGCGCTTCCAACAACGTATCGCCGATGGGCTCGAACGCCTGGTCGAACACCGCTACCGCCCGCTGCTCGCCGGGTTGATCCGCTGGCGCTACGCGGCACTCGCGGTAGCGACGGCGATCCTGATCGCGGCGGTGGCCTACGTCACCAGCGACCGCATCTCCTTCACCTTCCTGCCGCGCATCGAGCACGATATCGTCGCGGCCGAATTCGAGCTGCCCAGCGGGAGCGCGCCGGAACAGACCCGCGCGGTACTCGACCGGCTGACCCGCAGCGCCCGCGCGGTGCTCGCGGACTGCGAGGAGGATGTCGACCGCGGCGTGCTCGCGGAGCTGGGCATCGCCACCGCCGGTCAGGAAGGCGTCGCCGGTGGCGCGATCGACGCCGGCGCGCATCTCGGCAGCGTCGCGATCCAGCTGAGCCAGGCCGACGCGCGCCAGGTCAGCGCCTCACAGATCGCCGAACGCTGGCGCGAGCGCATCGGCACCATCCCCGGCGCGCGGCGGCTGTCGCTGGCCTACACCGCCGCCGCCTCGAGTGGCGCGGACATCAGCATCCGCCTGGCCCACGACGACCAGACCACCCTCGAGACCGCTGCGCGCAGCCTGGCCGACGTGCTGCGCACCTACCGCGGCGTGCGCGATGTCGACCCCGGTTTCGATCGTGGGCAATCCGAGATCCGTTTCGAACTGCTGCCGGCCGGTCACAGCGCCGGCTTGACCGAACGTGATCTCGCCATGCAGATCCGCGGCGCACATTACGGGGCCGAAGCCCTGCGGCTGCAGCGCGATCGCGACGAGTTGCGCATCTACGTCCGTCGACCGCGCGAAGAGCGCGACGACCTCAGCGATCTGCGCGGACTCGAGCTGATCAGCCCCGCTGGCGAGCCGATCCCGTTGCAGCGCGCCGCGCGGCTGGTGCGCACCCGCGCCTATACCAGCATCCACCGCGACAACGGCCAACGCGTGATTACCGTCAGCGCCGATGTCGACCGCCGGTTGACCAGCGCCAACGCGGTCACCGGCGATCTTGCCACGCGCACCATGCCGGGACTGCTCGCGGAACACCCCGGCCTGGCCTACGAACTCGCCGGGGCCCAGGAGCAACGTCGCGACGCGATGGGTTCGCTGGTCGCCGGCCTGCTGGTCGCGCTGGTGGCGATGTATGCGCTGATGGCCACCGCCTTCAACAGCTACCTCCAACCGGCGATCATCGTCGCCGCGGTACCCTTCGGGCTGGTCGGCGCGTTGATCGGGCACGTGCTGCTGGGCTTCGATTTCAGCCTGGTGAGCATCCTCGGCCTGGTCGCCCTGGCCGGCGTGGTGGTCAACGACTCGCTGGTGCTCACCGCCGAGATCAACCGCCGCCGCGAAGCGGGCGCCGCCCTGCGCGATGCGGTGATCGCCGGCGGCGCGCGACGTTTCCGCCCGGTGCTGCTCACCAGTCTGACCACCTTCTTCGGGCTGGCGCCGATGATCTTCGCCACCAGCACCCAGGCCCGCTTCCTCGTGCCCATGGCCCTGAGCCTCGGTTTCGGCGTGCTGTTCGTGACCCTGATCGCGCTGTGCATCGTCCCGCTGGCCTACGTGGTCCTCGAGGACCTGCAGCGTTTCTACGCAGCCGAGCGGCGCTGACGGGCTCCTGCCGGCTCAGCGTTCGGCACCGGCTGGTTCGACGGCGTAGTCCCAGCACCAGTACGGGCCGGCGATGCCGCAACCCAGGCGCCGCAGCCAGCGTTTGGTCATGTGGTTGCAGGTGCTGAACAGATGGTAGGACTGCGGATGGGTGACGAACTCGGTCGGGTGCTCGGTCGGCTGGATCGGTTCATCGGGAGCCTGGACGAACAGCGTGGCCAGTTCCTGCTGCAGACGTTCGCACCGTGCGCGTTCGACGCTGAAGCGCCACGAACGCTCGCCGTCGAGCCAGCGCTCGAGCAATGGCTGTACCGCGGCATCCGGCGCGCTGCCGACCAGGAAGCGACAGCGCGCCAGGGTCGCGCGCGTGGGCCAGAACGCTGCCGGGAAGGCGCGCAAGCAGCTGTCCTGCCCCTTGGCGAAATAGGCCCATTCGCCGTAATCCCAACAACTGACGTGGCCATCCCCCTCGGGCAGGCACACGGTGGCGTGCCAACCGGACTCGACCAGATACACGGTCACCGGATCCGCGACCGTACGCGGCGGGATCACCCGGGTGGTGCAAGCGCTGAGGAGCAGGGCGATCAGGAGCGCCGTCACGCTCCGCTGCGATTCACGGTGCATCCGCCACAGGTTCCGGCTGCCAGTCGTGCAGGGCCAGCAGGTAGGTTGTCCCATCGACCTCAAGGGTATAGGCCACCGCCTTGTGGCGCTGACCGTCGAGCGACACCTCCACGCTACCGGCGCCGTTGAAGATCAGGTACCCGCCCTTCTCCACCTGAGCGTGCGCCGGATGGACCGGGGTGTAATCGGTCGGGCCCACATCCTCCGGCTCCTCGATGAACACTGCCAACAAGGTGGCGGGTAGCTGTTCCGCCGCGGCCAGGCCGCTCGGGCCCTGCGCAGCCAGGATCGAGCGCACCCGTTCGAGCAGCTCGGGATACTGCGCCTGGATCGCGTCGCGGTTGTGATGCGCCGGCATGTCGGAGACGGCGTTGTAGATCATCACCGCGCAGCCAACGCAACCGCCGACGAGCAGCAGGAACACGACGCCGACGACCGCGAGGACCTTGACCGTGGTGCTCATCGCTCAGACCTCCATCGCCGGGTGGCCGCTGACTCTGCTCCGGCAGTGGCAGGACAGGGGGTTCGGGGGACGAAGTCCCCTGATGAAAGAGCAGAAAGGTGGGCCGGAGCCCTATGCTCGCAACCCTTGGGTTGTGGGCAGAGGCCTACCTTAGTGCCGGCAACAGCGATGCCAATGGTCGCCGTGGCTCAGCCGGCGATCTGCGCGATCCGCTCCATCACGCGCTCATCGAGCCAGTCGAGCCGGTCGACCGCAGCGACGTTGTCGGCCACCTGCTCCGGCTTGGAAGCACCGATGATCGCGGTGCTGACGTTGGGATCCTTGAGGCACCAGGCCAACGCGAGCTGGGCGCAGCTCATCCCGATCTCGTCGGCCAGCGCGGCGAGCTGCCGGGTCCGATCCAGCACCCCGCCTTCGAGTCGGCGCTTCATCTTCTCGCCGCCCTTGGCCACCGCGCTGTCCGGCGGGATGCCGTCGTTGTACTTGCCGGTGAGGATCCCCACCGCCAGCGGCGAGTAGATCGTGGTCCCGAGCCCGTAACGCGCGAACAAAGGCTTGAGTTCGCCGTGGACCCGGTCGCGGAACAGCAGGTTGTGTTTGGTCTGTTCCATCGTCGGTCCGACCAGGCCGTGACGCTCGGCGTAGCCGCACATGTGCATCAGATCGCCGGGTGTGAATTCGCTGGTGCCCCAGTAGCAGATCTTGCCGCGAGCGATGAGTTGGTTCATCGTGTGCACGATCTCTTCGAGTGGCGTAGCTGGATCCGGCCGGTGGCAGAAGAACAGGTCGAGGTAGTCCAGCCCCATGCGCTGCAGCGCGGCGTCGCAAGCCTCGACCAGATGCTTGCGCGACAGGCCGCGTTGGGTCGGCGCTTCACCGACCTTGATCGCCTTGCTCGACACGATGTAGGTATCACGCGGCCAGGCGTGGCGGGCGAAAACTTCGCCCAGCGCCTCCTCCGCCGCGCCATTGC
>JBEPXK010000168.1:0-7854 GCA_041641915.1 Planctomycetota bacterium | reverse complement strand
GAGCGCTTCGCGAAACAGGCGGGAAAGAAGTGGATCGCAGATACTACACAGATCTGGCTGTGAAAGATATGACTGCCCCTTCTTTTGTTGAAGCGCATGGGACTGCCGGGCCCGTTCCAGGCGACCGCGGTTGGTCGGCCAGAGTCGCGTCAGCGCTTCGCGAAACAGGCGGGAAAGAAGTGGATCGCAGATACTACACAGATCTGGTTGTGAAAGATATGACTGTCCCTTCTTTTTGTCCGGTCCCTTCTTTTGACTGTCCCTTCTTTTAAAGATATGACTGTCCCTTCTTTTGCTTTGTCCCTTCTTTTGCTTTTTGGTGGCTTCCGCACGGTCACCGCGGCGATGCGGACCATGCAGCGTTCCCGCCAGCACTCCACCCGGCGCTCCTGCGCAACGTGTCGCTACGGCCCCGGTGCCCGATCGGCGTCCACTGCCGATGGACGACCCCGTCGTCGGTAGGCGCGTGGTGTGCAACCAAAGCGGCGCCGAAATACGCGGGTGAAATAGGCCTGGTCTTCGAAGCCGACCTGCACCGCGATGGCGCCCACCGGCTCGCCGGTCATGAGCAGCAGATCGCAAGCGCGCGTCATGCGTTCGCCCTCCAGGAATTGCATGGGAGACGTGCCCATCTGGTCGCGAAACAAGTGCGAGAAGCGCGAGGCAGACAAGCCAACCATCTCTGCGAGTTCCGCGATGCAGAACGGCGCCGCATGATGATCGCACAGATGCGCAATAACGCGCTGGATACGCGGATCGAGCTGCCGGCGGCCCGAGAGCGGGTTGGCCGTGTCGCACCAGACCAGGACGGCGAGCAGCAAGCCCATGGCGATCTCGTCGCGTTGCCGGTGATGCGTTTTCATCACGGCGACCATCTCCTGCAGCAAGAGCATGATCTTGCGCCGGGCCCTCGCGTCAGCCACGTCCAGGCGCATGATGCCCGACGTCCACTCCGGCCATGCGAGCCAGCGCTGCCAATCGTCAGGAGGATGGAAGACGGTCCAGAGGTGGACCCAATGGAGACGCTGGGAATCGCGACCGTAGTCGTTGACGACCCCGGGCCGGAACAACAACAGGTCACCAGGCCGCACGAGCAGACGGCGCGCGCCAGCGTCGACCCGACCGATGCCAGCGCGCGTGTAATTCAAAGTCCAGACATCAAGGCCGTGCGGGCGGTGAATGTCGGTACCGGTATCGCTGGTGAGAACGGTCTCGCCGGCCGTGCAGCGGCCGTGAACCAGGAAGGATTGCGGTCGCATAGCAGGATCGTCCTATGAGTTGGCACGATCGTGTCTAGAAGTACGCAACTGGCCGCAGAGAGTGAGCATCATCGTCATACAGCAGGAGAGCGCATGGACGTCTTCCGATGGGGCATCATTGGCCCCGGCAACATCGCACGAAGATTCGCCGAAGACATGCGCGTGGTCGCGGACGGCGTGGTCGCCGCGGTCGCCAGCCGCGAACCCGCACGCGCCGATGCCTTCGCGCGGGAGTTCGACATCGTCACGGTGCATCCCTCCTACGAGGCCCTGATCGCCGACGACAGCCTGGACGCCGTCTACATCGCGACGCCGCACCCCATGCACGCCGCGGTGACCATCGCCGCTTTGCAGACCGGACGGCCGGTCCTGTGCGAAAAGCCTTTGGCGCCCACGCACCCCGAGGCAGAGCGCATGATCGCGGCAGCACGTAACGCGGGCGTGTTCCTCATGGAAGGCATCTGGTCGCGCTTCCTGCCGGCCTTCCGCCAACTACGCACCTGGATCGACGCCGGCCGTATCGGCGAACCGCGCTTGGTGCAGGGATCCTACGGGCTCAATTGCCACGACCCGCGCAGCCGGTTGCTCGATCCGCAACTCGCCGGTGGCGGGCTGCTCGATGTCGGCGTCTATCCGCTCGCCCTCGCGCAGTGGGTGTTCGGTGGCACCGCCACGGCGGTCACGGCGCTCGGCCATGTCGGGACCACGGGGGTCGATGAGCAGTGCGGCGTCCTCGTCAGGTACTCTGGCGGCAAACTCGCAGTGGTCACGGCCGCAGCCTGCACCCCGACCCCCGCCGACGCCTGGGTCTTCGGAAGCGAGGCGCGCATCCGTCTCCCGGCGCCGGCCACCTGGGGCGGGTGTGTCGCGGAACTCTGGACCCGCATGCAGATGACCGACCGCGTTGAGCAGCCGCTGCGCGCGCACGGCTTCGAGTACGAGATCGAGGAAGTCCAACGTTGTGTGCGTGCCGGTTTGCAGGAGAGCCCAACAGTGCCGCACGCCGATACCTTGGAGGTGGTGCGCATCTGCGACCTGGCGCGCGCCGATCTGGGTGTCCGCTACCCCTTCGAATGACAGGAGATATCATGCGATTCCTTCGTGTTCCCGGTCTCGACAAGCCCGTCTCACGTGTCCTGCAGGGCTGTATGATGATGTCCACCAGAGACCCTGATGCCGGCTTCGCCCTGCTCGATGCCGCCTACCAAGGCGGCATCAGAGCCTTCGACACCGCGCACGGCTACGGCTGGCAGAGCGCCGACTGCGTACTCGGGGCGTGGGCGCGCGCGCGCAGCGTGGTCGACGAGGTGGTGCTGTTCGGCAAGGGCTGCCATCCGCACGACGGCGTGAGCCGCGTGCGACCGGACGACATGGCCGCCGACATCGGGGACACGCTCAAGCGCATGCAACTCGACACACTCGACCTGTGGGCCTTCCATCGCGACGACCCACAGGTGCCTGTCGGCGAACTGGTCGACGCCTGCAACGCCGAGATCCGGGCCGGTCGCATCCGCGCCTATGGCGGGTCGAATTGGACCAGGGCACGCATCGTCGCGGCGCGCGCCTACGCGCGCGCGCACGACCTGGTGCCGATGGCCTTCTCGAGTCCCAACTTCTCGCTGGCCGAGCAGATCGACTCGCCATTCGGCAACGACTGCGTCACCATCAGCGGCCCGGCGCACACCGAGAACCGCGCCTGGCACCGGGCTGAGAACGTGCCGGTCCTTGCCTGGTCGAGCTTGGCGCGCGGCTTCCTGTCCGGCGCGTTCACCAGCGATGCTGCGCCCGAGGAGCGCCAGCAACTCGACCGCAACATGCTGCGCTGTTACGGCAGCGAGGCCAACTGGCAACGCCTGGCCCGTGCCGAGGAGCTGGCGGCAGCGCGCGGTTGGTCCGTACCGCAGATGGCCCTGGCCTGGGTGCTGAACCAGGATTTTCCCGTGTGTGCGATCATCGGCAGCGCGCGTCCTGAGGAAGTCGCCGCGAACGCCGAAGTCGGCGACGCGCAGTTGAGTCCTGCCGAGATCGCCTGGCTGGACTTGCGCACCGAACGGCTCTGACTTGCACGATAGCGCACGCTGTGCCCGCTATCGCCGGCGTCGTGGGCGTCCTCGCCGCCGGCCGCGCGGACGATTCGCCGGTCCGCCCCCCCCTGCTCGATCTGTTTGATGCGATCGCGCAGGCGCGCCGCTTCCTCGAAATTCAGGTCTTCGGCCGCCTGCAGCATGAGCACCCGCAGTTCCACGACGTCGAGATCGTCATAGGGCTGCTCCTGGCTCTCGGCGGCGCGGCCGGTGGCGAGCTGCTCGGCGAAGGCCTGCGCGTCGAGGGCGCGCACCACGCTACGCGGCGTGATGCCGTGCTCCTGGTTGTAGGCCAGCTGCTTGGCGCGGCGGCGCTCGGTCTCACCGATCGCCGCCTCCATCGCCGCGGAGCGCTGGTCGGCGAACAGGATGACGGTGCCGTTGACGTGGCGCGCGGCGCGGCCGATGGTCTGGATGAGGCTCATGGCCGAGCGTAGGAAGCCCTGCTTGTCGGCATCGAAGATGGCCACCAGGCTGACCTCGGGCAGGTCGAGGCCTTCGAGAGGGGACAAAGGACAAGGGGGACCGCTCGGACAGCGCTCGGACAGGACAGGTGCTTTCTGCTTTATCGACACTACAACCGGATCGGAACCCATCCAGGTGACGAGTGGCAATAGACCCCCTGTCCCTTGCCACGACATTTTGCGGCAGGGGATGGGGCGGCGAAAAGGCTGGGAGTGCTTGAAGGATCGCTCAATTGGTACGTCCGAAAGGCTGGCTGAAAAAAAATATGCCACCACAGGTCGACCTGCACGGTGTCGCCGGACAGGCTGATCTGCCGACCGTGCGTCGCCCGCGGAACTCAGAGGAGTTCAGACAGCGCGCAGATCGTTTCGCAGTGCGCTTGGAGTCTGACCGTAGGTCCGGCGGAACAGGTCGGCCAAGTAGCGTCCGCTACTGAAGCCGACAGCATTGGCGATGGCGTTGACGCTGCGAGGTGTTTCGCGCAAAAGGCGGCGAGCCCGGTCGAGACGCAACTGGCGCAAATGCTGCGCAAGACCATGGCCCCAGTGTGCCTGCGCGTGGCGCTCGAGAGTGCGGCGGCTGATATGCAAACGGCGTGCAATGTCCGCACAATCGATTCCGCTCGCCATGTTGGCAGCGAAATGCGCCAAAGCCTGTTCGAGCACCACGTCCGTGCACCGTTGGGCCAGACTCGACTGTCGCACCACCGGAGCTTGCCACTGCCACTGCATAGGTGGCGGATTGCGGCCGGCCAGCGCTGCCGCAACAGAAGCCTGCAAAGAATCCATCAGCATTGCCGGGCCAAGATCCAGGCAACTGACCTCGCCCTCGACCACACCCAAGGGCGGAGCCTCTGGACCGATGCCGATCACTGCCAGATCGCCGGCGTCCGACCCGGCTTCCGTGATCAACTCCCACAGTAGACGTGCCCGGTCCATGCTGCAGGCGATGATGCCCCAACCGCCTTCGGCCCGCTGCAACCAACGGCGCAGTTTGTTTTCTCCGCGCACCGGATGCAGGGCCTTCGGCGCGATGAGCACCGACTTCGGCACCCTGCGCTGCACCCCCCGCCAGATGGCCTCGCTCCATGCGGCCGTTGTACCGGCGTAGGCAAGGCGCGTGAAGCCATGTGCGATCAAATGATCGCAGGCTTGGCTTCCGGCGACGCCGAAGTCGAGACATCGTTTCCGCAGCACGGTCGTCAAACGCCAGTCGATGATCGGCGAGCGATGCGCCGCCGGTTCCGCCGCATGCTCGGCAACGACAATGATCGCCGAAGCACTGGGGCGATGGCAGCCAGATAGTCGACGGCCCCGCTCGACCTCGGCTCGCATCCATTCGCCGTGGCGTGGCCGACGGACCTGCCAACCGTGGTGACGGGACAGCCCAGCCAAGGTCACCAGCACGGCTCGATCCCACTCCTGGGCATCATCAGCGATCACTACCAAGCGTACCGGCGCATCACTGATGGAGGTCTGTCGCATATTCTGCCATCATAAACGAACTTCAGACAATGCCAATCTCCAGTCACCTTCATCATGGCTGTTTTCGAAGGAGACCGAATGATTGGTCATCGCTCTGCGCGCGCAACCCTCCTGGCATTGGTCACTGCCAGTATCCTCGCATCAGCCGGGGCCCTCGAAGCGGCTACCATACCACCGCGAAGCCATTTCGGTGCCGTCTTCGAAGACCCGGATGTCATCCTGCATGGTGTCGGTCAGAAGCGTGAACGCTCGATCGCGGAATACAGCGCTGCCATGCCCGCCGACCAACAACCACTCATCTGGATGCACTATTTCAAGCTGCACCCCGAGCAGACACCGGCCCACGCCACTGCATTCGTCCAGCGACTCCGCACCACGCTGCGCCACTACCCGGGTGACAAGCGGCTACAACTCGCGCTCTCTTTCGATGATGAACGCACCTCGACCTACTCAGGCGTCCGCTATACAGGCGTTGGGGAACAGGCCGACAACGGCGATTACGATGCTTCCGTTGCCGCACTTGGGAGGGCCTTGCTCGCGCTGGACATTCCGATCTACGTGCGCATCGGCTATGAATTCAATGGGCCTTGGAATAAATACGAACCCGAACAATATCAGCGGGTGTTTCGTCGGTACACTGATATCCTGCGTGAGGCCATGCGCGGCCAAGTTGCCATCATGTGGTGTAGCCACCCCCTCGACGACGTGCCCAGGCTAATGAAGTATTATCCAGGCGACGATTATGTCGACTGGTGGAGCATCGACCTCTTCGAGCCGAAGTGGCTCGACCACAAGCATACCCACAACTTTTTCGAAGCCGCTGCCGAACGCCGCAAGCCCGTCTTCATCGCCGAAAGCACACCAGCCACCGTTGGCGTTCATCATCCGCGTGCTTGGGACCGTTGGCACGGTCGATATTTGGCATTGATGCGTCGGCATACCAATCTGAAAGCATTCTGCTATATCCATCGCAACTGGCATGCCTGGTGGCTGGATGACTGGGGTGATAGCCGTATCGCCCAGGTGCCCGACCTGCTCAGTCGCTGGCAACAGGCCTTGGCCGATCCCATCTTCCGCCACGCACGAATCGAGGACAGCGCACTGCAGATGAAGAAGTCCGTCCCCCGCGCTCAACTCCTGTCCCCCACCGACCACCAGGATCAGGAACAGCTGCGCGCGGACAGCAACGGTGTCACCCTGACCTTTCCCGCAGCGCCGTCAGGTGCCACCTGGGCAGAGTGCTCCTTCACACTCATCCCCCTCCAGGCCACCGAACCGTTCCAGGTGGAGATCCTGCTCGACGACACCGTCGTCGCCGTCCTACCGGTGCGTAAGCTCGACGCCAAACGGTTCTACGACTGCGTGCTCTACCACCCTCTGCCGAGCGAGCGCCCCATTCGCCTGACCATCCGACCACAGCAGCCGTGTTCGATCGACGGACCGAATGCCAACGCGAATGGTATTGCACCACGACTGATTGTTGCCGGGGAATAGGCCGACGCCGGCACAGTATGCACCCCTTGCCCCAGCACCTGGTGATGAACAGGCCTTGTCCGCCGGTATCACCACCAGCAGTTCATCCAGCAGACGGACGAGGTGGCGAGGCCCATGGAGGCGGCCGCCAACAACACAATGGCCAGCAGGAGGCGAAAAGGGCGACAGAAATGCTCGCGAATGGGTGGATCGTTGCGCATGGTGTTCTCCGGTCCGATTCGTTTGCGTGGGAGCAGTGCGTCTACCGCCCCATCCCACCAGCCAGACGCCATCCGACTTCACGGAGCGTCTCGACGTCCTCCGCGGGGATGCTGCCGTCGCCGCGCGGCCCGGTGTTGAGGAGGAGGTTGGCCGGGATGTCGGCGGCGATCGCCAATTGCTGCATGACCCATTCGGCATTCTGACCAGGCGGTAGTCGATGGTGCGATCGCGTTCGGCATCGCGGACAGCTCCCACGAACGAGACGGCTGCCCAAGCGCCATCGTCCTGCGCACGCAAACCTGCGAGCGTCATGAGGACGAGGAGTGGCACGAGCAAACGACGCATGGCAGGGACCTCCGAGCCCGAGGTAGCAAGGCGCGTGCCGTCACCTGGGCCGCCGATCCTGTGGATATTCACCACAGACAGCGGTACGCGAGTCGCAGCGTGCGACACAACCTGTCCTGGCAGAAGGTGATTATGCGCCATCAGGGGCGGTCATTGTCACCAGACCACGCAGGCACCCGTGCAGGACGCAGCGCCGACGCAGGAGAGATCGAGACCCAACGGATGGCCGCGCGGTTATCCAGAAAGAACATTCCGCCGCCGCCATGAGGCCCTGGTTCACTTGCATCATCGACGTTTTCGCAGACGAAAACTCCGGCGATGATGTAAGGGGGTCGCGGCCCCCCTGATGAAAGAGCGGAAAAGGTGGGCCGGAGCCCTATACTCGCAACCCTTGGTTGTGGGCGGAGCCCTACCTTGGCAGTTCCGCTGCGGTGGCAGCATGCGGGATCAACACTCTTGATGGCGGGATCGAAGCACCTATCCTCTGCGGTGCGCTGTGGAGGGCGCTCCCGGGCCTGCGGG
>JBEPXK010000167.1:0-7954 GCA_041641915.1 Planctomycetota bacterium | reverse complement strand
CCATTCGGTCGGCGGCTGGGCCGCCCTCGCCGGCGCCCTGGTCCTCGGCCCGCGCCTGGGCAAGTACCAGGAAGACGGCACCATGCGCCCGATTCCCGGCCACAGCATGGCCTTCGCGGTGCTGGGCATGTTCATCCTGTGGATGGGCTGGTTCGGCTTCAACCCCGGCAGCACCACCGCGGTCACTGGCAGCGGCAAGTCCCTGGCGATCATCATGGTCAACACCAACATCTCCGCCTGCGCGGGCGCGATCGCGGCGGTGGCCACCAGCTGGATCCTGCTCAAGAAGCCCGACGTGAGCATGGCGGTCAACGGCGCCCTGGCCGGTCTGGTCGCGATCACAGCTCCCTGCGCCAACGTGATGCCCGGCGGCGCGCTGTTCATCGGCCTGATCGGCGGCGTGCTCGTGGTCTTCTCGGTGCTGTTCTTCGACAAGATCAAGATCGACGACCCGGTCGGGGCGATCAGCGTCCACGGCGTGTGTGGCGCCTGGGGTACGCTGGCGGTGGCGCTGTTCGATGTCACCGGTGGCGCCAGCATCGGCGTTCAGCTGCTCGGCATCGTCGTCGCCTTTGCCTGGGCCTTCTGCGCCAGCCTGGTGATCTTCCTGGTGATCAAGTACACCGTCGGCCTGCGGGTCAGTAAGGAGGAGGAGATCGAAGGTCTCGATCTCCACGAGCACGGGGCCAAGGCCTGGGTCGACCTCGCCTGACCCGGGCATGCATCGGGGTTCCCGGGGGCCGGTGTGGTGGCCCCCGGGAACCCGCTTCCTCCCACCGTCACAGCGAATCAGGAGCCATCCATGAAACTCATCATCGCCATCATCCAGCCGCCGCGTCTCGAAGCGGTCAAGGAGGCCCTGGCCAAGGTCGACGTCTCCCGGCTGACCATCAGCGACGTCCAGGGCTGCGGCCGTCAGAAGGGCCACAGCGAAATCTACCGTGGTCATGAATATACCGTCAACCTCCTGCACAAGGTCAAGCTCGAGATCGCCGTCAACGACGAAGCGGTCCAGTCGACCATCGAAGCGGTCATCGGTGCCGCCCGGACGGGCAGCGACGGCAAGGTTGGCGACGGCAAGATCTTCGTCCTCCCGCTCGAGTCGTGCATCCGCATCCGCACCGGCGAGACCGACGCGGAAGCGATCTGAATCCTGCAGGCCGGGGCGGGTGTCCGTCGTAGCGTATCCCCCCGGATGGCGGTCTGTCCGCCCGCCCCGGCCTGCTTTTTGCTCAGGGGCTTCGCCCCTACGCCCCCGGCACCTTTGGTGCCGGGGGCTACCCCTCTGGCTTTGTCGGGGTTCACCCGTATCGGCTTTGCCGATACGGGTGTCGGCGGATCGGCTTCGCCGATTGTATCCGCCGATCACCCCTCTGGCGCCAGTCCCATTGCTTCGCAATGGGTCCCTGGCTTCCGGTGCAGCTGATGACGTTGGTGGTATCAGGCCCCCCCTGGGAGCGCCGAGCGCCAGCTCGGCTCTTTCTCAGGGGCTTCGCCGATTGTATCCGCCGCTCACCCCTCTGGGTCCCTGGCTTCCGGTGCCGTCGATGGCGTTGGTGGTGCCGGGTTCGTGGGGCGTATGCCCGCCCGCCGTGGTGGCGGTTCGCTCAGGCATGCCCTGCGGCTCCTGGCCCTCTCTGGTCGGCGTGGCTTGTCTTTCAACGTGAACGACCCCGCCGGGATTGCGGCGGGGTCGTTCTGGTCTGCGCCGATGCGGTGGGCTACAGGTTGGTGGCACCGACCTTGACCGTGACCTGGTAGTAGGCGACCTTGCCGTTGTCGATGTAGCCGCGGGTTTCAACCACTTCGAACCAGCGCAGGTCGTTGTGTTGCTTGCGGACTTCGTCGATGGCGTTCTGGATTGCGTCTTCGATGCTCTGCGAGCTCGAGCCGACGATTTCGATCTTCTGGTAGGTACGGTCGGACATGGATTCCCTTGTCAGATGGTGAGCGCCGGAATGGCTCCGGCCGGTTGGTCCCCTGGCCGTGTGGATCATCGACATTTTCGAGCATGGAAATGCAGTCGATGATGTAAGCGGCCGAGGGGCAGGGGGTTCGGGGGACGAAGCCCTGATGAAAGAGCAGAAGGGTGGGCCGGAGCCCTATGCTCGCAACCCTTGGGTTGTGGGCGGAGGCCCGCCGTGGGTGATTGTCCCGCGCCCGGCCGCGTGTCAAACCGCCGTCAGCTGGGGCTCAGAAGCTCAGCTGGTGCTGCAGCCGGAAGATCACCGCATCGGCGTCGCCGTCCTCGGGCGTGAACGAGGTCAGTGCGGCCTGCAGCTTGTGATGGTGACCATCGAAGTAGCAGTTGACGCCCGCGGTGATGTACATGCCGCTCGCGCCGCCGTCGCGGGAGTAGGGGGTGGTCTCGTCATCGTCGTCGTCGTTCTGATCGACCAGCGCGAGGCGCAGCGCCGGCTCGAGCAGTAGATCGTTCTCGAGCGGGAAGCAGTAGCCGCCCTGGGCTTCGATGACCATGCTGGTGACGTCGGTGTCGGGGCCGGTGTCGGCGGTGCGATAGATGAAGTCGAAGCTGGCTGTCAGCGCATCGCGGTGGAACAGGCCGTCGAGACCAAACTGGGTGATCTCCTCGTCCTCATCGTCGCCGTCGATGCGGGTGGCGACCGCGGCGCCGACGAGCCAGTCCATGCCTTCGGCGCCGAGGAAGGACTCGGTCCGCTTGGGCGCCTTGTACTCGGGCAGGAACGCGGTCTCGCCGCGGAGGTAGAACCAGTAGTCGCCGCCGTCGTCACCGCCGATCTCGTCGGCTTCGATCACGCCGGCGTAGGCGTCGACATATTCGCTGCCGAGGCGGTACTCCAGTGCCATCGTGCTCAGCGGCGTGGATAGCGTGGTGGAGAGTCGACGGGTGGGGAACAGCAGCGAGCCGCTGCTGTTGTACAGCGTTGGGGTGAAGGCGGGCACGAACTTGCCGAAGACCAACGTGTGGTCGGCCGCTTCGGTCTGCATGGTGTGGCTGACCCAACCGTAGAGCATCTCCCACTGGTCGTCGTTCAGTCCCTGGCCCCTGGCCCCGGTGTTGTCGGCGGCGAAGGTGAGGTTGAACTTCGTGTTGTCCTTGTAGCTGCCGGAGATCCAGGCCCGGGCGCGGCGGAACATCAGGTTGACGTTGTGAGCCTCTTCGCCGGCAGCGACCGGGCCATCCCAGATGTCGTAGTCCTCGCCGGTGGCGTCAGAGGCGCTGATGACCTCGAGCCGGCTCTGGATGCGTACCGAGAGATCGACGGATATGTCGCCGCTGAGCAGCTCCACGGCCGAGCCGGCGGCGGGCAGGCTGACGAGCAGGGCCAGCGAGGGAACGAGTGTGCGCACGGTCATGGGAGCTCCTTCTACGTGATGTCCTCGGGACACGGGAAGCGAGAACCATGCGCCCAGCAGAAATGGCCGCAAGTGAAACGCCGGGAGGCCGGCATGCGCGGAAGACAATGGCGTTGCGCGCAAAGCGTGTTAAGCGATAATGAAGGGTTGTTCCGCCGCGGCCCGGGCGAGCTTGATGTGCCGGGCTCGGGCCGTGTCGCTGAGGCGACGCAGAAAAACGGTGGCGACCGCAGTCGCCACCGTTCAGGTGATCCAAGAGGAAGACCGGATTCAGAAGTCCAGCTGATGCTGGATGCGGAAGACGAAACCGTCGCCGTCGCCTTCTTCAGGCGTGTAGTACTGCACCGCAGCCTGGAGCTTGTTGCTGTGGCCGTCGAGGTAGTAGTTGACGCCGGCGTCGATGTAGATGCCGGAATCGCCGCCCTCGCGCTTGAGGGTGCCTTCCTCGTCGTCGTTGTCGTCGTCGGCATCGATGTAGGTCAGCCGGAAGGCTGGCTCGACCACGCAACCGCTGTCCAGAGGTACGGCGTAGCCGATCTGGGCGTTGGCGATCATGCCGCCGGTGTCGCCGCCGGTCTCGCCGACCTCACCGTTGTCGCCGGTGCTCGGCAGGGCGATATCGACCAGGCCGGTGATCTGGTTGTAGTGCACCAGGTAGTCGAGGAAGATCACGGTATGATCGTCGTCTTCGGTGCCGTCGGTCTCGTCGCTGCCGTCGGTCTTGATGTTGATACCGATGCCGGCCTCATGGCCGAAGCCGTCCTTGCCGAGGTAGCTCTCGCTGCGCTTCTTGAGCTTCCATTCCTCCTTGAGGCAGGAGGACAGGCGCAGGTGGAAATGCCAGTCGTTGTTCTCGTCGCTGGTTTCGTCGGCGAGGCCGGCTTCCAGGCCGAACACCGGGGCCGAGAGCTTGTACTTGAGGCCGATGCTGCGCGGGCCGGACCATCCGGCCACCAGGCGACCGTTGGGGAACAGCAGCTTGGACGAACTGTCGGAGTCGGCCACCGCGGCGGTGTTCTTGTCGAGGCCGAACTGGATGTAGTGGGAGATGTTGTCCGACTTGATCTTCTTGCCGACGTAGGCGTACCGCACGTCGACCTCGGGATTGTCACGGTCATCGGCGCGACCGATGTTGTCGGCCATGATGGTGTAGTTGAACTTCCAGCCGTCGTCCGTGCCGCCCTTGAAGTAGATGCGCGCGCGGCGGATCATGAAATTCAGGGTCTGGGGGTTGTCGGTGTCCCGCCGCTCCCAGATATCGTAATCGGTCTCGCCGTCGGCGCTCGACGCGCTGGCGAAGGCCGCCCGCAGCTGGAGGCGGGGTTCGATGCTGAGTTGCCATCCATCACCATCGACCTCGAAGGCCGAGGCGGCGGGAATGGTCGCGGCCGCGATGGCCAGCGAGGGAACGAGGTGTCGCAGCTTCATGCGTGCTCCTTATGATGTAGCATGGTGGTGCTGTCGTGAAGGCGGGATTCTAACGCGAGCCAAAAAGATCGGCTGGATCAAAGGGTTAAGCTTTCATTAAGAAAGCGTGTCGGCGCCGACGCGTAGCTCCCGTCAGGAATCCCGCGCCTTCATCGGATATTTATCTAGTATCGCGTTGCGGTGATATACGCTCCCGCGTTACCCCAGTCAGACCGGAGCGTCTACCGATGACCGTCCATCTCCAACGCGACCTCGACAAGATGAAGAAGGACCTGTTGACCATGGGTGGCATGGTCGAGGAGGCCATCCGCAAGGTGATGACCGGGCTGATCGAGCGGCGGCAGGACCTGCTCGAGGAGGTGATCGCCGAAGACAAGCGCATCGATGAGTGGGAGAACGCCATCGATGAGGAGATCATCCACCTGCTGGCCTTGCATCAGCCAGTGGCCGACGACCTGCGACTGGTGTTGATGGCGATGCAGGTCAACAACGAGATGGAACGCATGGGCGACCATGCGCGCAACATCGCGCGGATGTCGCGAAAATTCCTGTCGCACCCGGCGATGGCGCCGTTCTACGAGGGCCTGGCCCGCGCCGCGGAGTGCGTGCTCGAGATGGTCGCCGAAGCGCTGGATAGCATGGTCAAGCGCGATGCGGCGCTGGCGCGAAAGGTCCGGCGGCAGGACAATCGCATCGACGAGTTGTGCGACGAGACCCTGGACGGTCTGGTGGCGGTGATGCAGCAGGATTCGAGCCTGGTGCCGTTCTCGGTCCAGGCGGTCAACGCCAGCCGCAATCTCGAGCGCATCGCCGATCTGGCGACCAACATCGCCAAGGACGTCATCTTCCTCGTCGAGGGGCAGATCGTTCGTCATGGCGGCCGGCGTGCGGTGACGCACGGCGAGCAGGAGATCGGCGAGTAGATCCCCGGCACGGCGTTCGCCGAGCTGCAGAACGCATACGCGGCGGCGCCCGATGGGTGCCGCCGCGTATGCGTTGCCGCGCTGCGGGCGTTTCAGCCGAAGCGGCCGGTGACGTAGTCGGTGGTCTCGGTCAGCTTCGGGTTGGTGAAGATCTCGACCGTCGGGCCGTACTCGACCAGGTGGCCGAGATACATGAAGGCGGTGTAATCGCTGGTGCGCGAGGCCTGCTGCATGTTGTGGGTTACGATCAGCACCGTGTACTCGCCCTTGAGTTCGTCGATCAGGTCCTCGATCTTGCCGGTGGCGATCGGGTCGAGCGCCGAGCAGGGCTCGTCCATCAACAGCACTTCCGGCTCGGCGGCGATCGCGCGGGCGATGCACAGGCGCTGTTGCTGGCCACCGGACAGACCCAGCGCGCTGTCTTTGAGCCGGTCCTTGACCTCATCCCACAGGGCGGCGGCGCGCAGGCTCTTCTCGCATACCTGATCGAGCAGGTTGCGGTCGCGCATGCCGTCGATGCGCATGGGGTAGATCACGTTCTCGTAGACCGACATCGGGAAGGGGTTCGACTTCTGGAACACCATGCCCATGCGCTTGCGCAGTTCGATCACGTCGACGGTGGGGTCGTAGACCGAGATGCCGTTGAGCAGCATGTCGCCGTCGATGCGGACGCTGTCGATGAGGTCGTTCATGCGGTTGACCGAGCGCAGCAGGGTCGATTTGCCGCAGCCGGATGGACCGATCAGGGAGGTGACCTCGCCGCGCGGGACCTGCATCGAGATATCGAACAGGGCCTGCTTGGCGCCGTAATAGAGCGCGAAATCGGTGACCTCGAGGATGGCGGGTCGCTCACGGGTCACCGGGTGGATGTAGCTCTCCACCGCCTCGCCGCGGGTGATGGCTTCGAGACGGGAGTAATTGGCGGCGCCGGCTTCGGGAACCGCTGCGGGCTCGGTCTGGTTCACGGTGGAATCGCTTTCCATGGTTGCGGTATGGTTGTCCACGGGGCCTCCTTGGGTCATGGTTCACTTAGTGCCTCGATTGCTTGTGACAGCGACAAAAAACAACGTTTTGAAAGCGGCGCTGTCACAAGCTGTCGAGGCACAGGGGGTTCGTGGGACGAAGTCCCCTGATGAAAGAGCGGAAAGGTGGGCCGGAGCCCTATGCTCGCAACCCTTGGGGTGTGGGCGGAGGCCCACCTTAGAAATGGCCGCCGACGAACTTGCGGCTGATGCGGGTGCGCAGCCAGATCGCGGTCAGGTTGAGCACCACGACGATGGTGATCAACAGCAGGGTGGTGGTGAAGACCATCGGTTTGGCCGCCTCGGCGTTCGGGCTCTGGAAGCCGAGGTCGTAGATGTGGAAGCCGAGGTGCATGAAGCTGCGTTCGGGGTGAAGCGGTCCGATCGGCAGGGCGCCCAAATTGCCGCTCCAGTCGCTGAAATCGAGCGGCAGTTCGGGGGCCAGCTTGACCGCGCCGACGAGCATCAGCGGTGCGACCTCGCCGGCGCCGCGGGCGATGGCCAGGATCATGCCGGTGAGGATGCCGGGCATCGATCGTGGTAGGACGATGCGTTTGATGGTCTGCCACTTCGACGCGCCGCAGGCGTAGGAGCCCTCGCGCATCGAACCGGGCACTGCGGCCATCGCCTCCTCGGTGGCGACGATGACCACCGGCAGCGTGAGCAGGGCGAGGGTCACCGAGGCCCACAGCACACCGCCGGTGCCGAAGTGCGGGGTGGGTGCCTGAGCGCGGTAGAATCCGTCGAAGTAGGGGTTGCCGCCGATGAAGAAAACGGCGAGGACGATGGCTTTGACCCACATCAGTCCGACCAGGACGTTGATCGTCCGTGGCAGGCGGCGTTCGGCGTTGGTGCCGGCATCGCCGCCGGTGAACCACATCGGCAGCACCAGGCCGGCGGCTGCGACCAGGAACAGGATGGTGATCCAGGGCGAGACCAGGGTGGTGGTGGTCAGGTCGAGCAGGGCGAAGACGCTCAGCGCGATCACCGCCAGGATTCCGCCGGGAACCCTGCCCGACTGGGAGAACTGCTTGTTGACGATCAGCCCCGAGACCGCGAGTGCGACCGATAGTCCGACCGCCGAGAGCGCCGCGAGCCAGGCGACCAGCGGAATACCAGCGCCGGGGCCGGTGTCGATCCATCCACCCATGAGATAGCAGAAGAAACCGAGGCCGAACACGCCGAAGACGATCGATGGCACCCCGGCGAGATTGTTGATGGCGATACGGATCGCGCTGACCA
>JBEPXK010000166.1:0-7971 GCA_041641915.1 Planctomycetota bacterium | reverse complement strand
CATGACCCCCTCGGCGGCGCGCTGAAGCGCGCAAGGCTGGGATCGGTTTGGTAGCCTTTCCTGGAGCTCTGGGGGACCTGTCGCGCCTGTCCGAGCGGGTCGGACAGGGGTGGGCCTTGATGGCGGAGAAGACGGGCGCGACTCGCCCGGCTGGCGCCGGGCGTGGGCGGCGGTCTTCAGATCGCGCCCTCGACGAGCAGGCGGGTGTGCAACAGGGCGCGGCGGTAGGGTGAAGCGGCATCGTCGCCGGGCGCATCTGGCGGCGGGTCGCGCGGATGGATACGTTCGCCCAGCAGGGAGCCGGTGTTGGCGCGCATCATGTCGTCCATGACCCGCACGCGGCCGTTGCGGGCGATGGCGAAGCTGTCGGGGGACCATTCGTCGGCGCGGGGGCCGGCGACGCGGGCGTCGCGGCAATCGATGTGGACCGCGCCCTTGGCGTCGACGAAGGCGGTGCCGGCGTAGGCGACCTCGAGCTGGCGCTCGGCGTGGGTAAAGGTGGCGACCCAGGCCTGGCGGCGCGGGCCGCTGCCCGGCTCGACCACGATGCGGGAGACCAGATCGCTGTCCTCCACGTCCCACCGGACCTCGCAGGTGAAGGCCGCCGCGCCGCGAACCGGTTCGGCTGCGCCCGGAGGGATCGGGCCGTCGACGCCGGCGGGGCGCTCCCGGGGGACGGCCAGACGGGGCAGACGGATGACCGGCGGGGCGAAGCGCAGGCCGTCCTCATCGTCGTCGTCGGCCGCATGCGACAGCGGTGCCATCCCGATCAGGGCGACCAGGAGCACGGCCAGAGGCAGGCACAGACCGGATCGAGGCATACCTGCAGCATAGGCGCGGTCACCGATCGGTGCCAGGAGCGATGACGCCGGGGACAGTCGTGGCCCGATCGACGGCTCAGTCGGCGAAACGCCGCCGCTGGCGCGTGGACGGGATCCCCTCGGCGATGCGGTACTTGGTCACCGTCCGCCGGCTGATGTCCAGGCCCTCCTTGGCCAGGGCATCGGCGATGGCCTGATCGCTCAGGGGCCGACGCGGCTCCTCCTTCTCGATCATCGCCTTGATCTTGAGCTTGACCGAACGGCTCGATTCGGCTTCGCCACCGTCCTGGGTCGCGATGCCGCCACTGAAGAAGCTCGAGAGCGGCAACACGCCCGCCGGCGTCTGGATGTACTTGTCTTTCACCGCTCGCGAGACGGTGGCCACGTGCATGCCGATGCGATCGGCGATGTTCTGGCGCATGAGCGGGCGCAGATGCTCTGGGCCCTGGTTCAAGAAGTCCTGCTGGTGCTTGACGATCTCGGTCGCGATTTTGAGCAGGGTGCGTTTGCGCTGCTGGACCGCGTCGATGATGAACCGGGCGCCGGCCAGTTTCTCCTTGAGGTACTCGCGCTCCCGCGGATCGGCCTCAGGCCCGTTGTAGAGCTGGTAATAGGCCTGATTGATCTCGACCTTCGGCAGGTTGGTGTCGGGCACGCTGACCACCCACTCGCCGTTCTCGTCGCAGTCCACGACCACATCGGGAACCACGAACTGGGTCTCCGGCGCCGCGAAAGCCAACCCCGGCTGCGGATCGAGTCGTGCGATGACCTCGACCCCCTCCTGGATGCGTTCGACATCCGTGCCCATCGCCGCGGCCACCACCGGCAGGCGATTGCGCAGCACGTCGTCGAGATGGTCGCGGACCAGAGCCAATTCGAAGGAGTTGTCGCCGGGCTCGCGTTCGAGCTGGAGCAGCAGGCAATCGCGCAGATCGCGCGCGCCGATACCGGCCGGGTCGCACCCGCGGATCACCTCCCAAGCCCGCTCGGCGGCATCGAGATCGGCCTCGTCGACCAGACTCGTCAGCGGGTCGGTGAGATAGCCGCGCCGGTCCAGGGCCCAGCACAGCTCGCGCGCTGCACGTTCGGCGCGCGCATCGACATCGGCCATGCGCACCTGGTCGAATACGTGGTCGCTGAGGCTGCACGGCGGCCCGGCGGTGGCGTTGATCGCCTCCATCTTGTCGGGGGCGTCATCACCGCGGGCATTGAATTCGCGGCGGCTTTTGAGCCAATCGGCATAGCGCTCGTGATCGAGCTCGGCCTGCCGCTGCTCCTCGAAAGCCGAGGTGCGGTGGCGCTCGCCATCGTAGCCCTGGCTCTCGTCCGCGGCGCGATCGGCCTCGGCCGTCCCCGGCAGCCCGTCCTCGGGCCCGTCCTCGGGCCCGTCCTGGAGCTCAAGCACCGGGTTGACCTCAACCTCGGACATGATGCGTTCTTCCAGGGCCATCTGCGGCAACAGCAGGATCTCGATCGACTGGATCATCTGGGGCGTCAGCTTGAGCTTCTGCTCCATCTTCATCCGCATGTCTTGCCGCATATGCAGCGCCATGGCCTGTCTCCGCCCTTTCCGTCGATATCAAGCGCTACGATCCGCGCGGATCGTAGGCTGTTTTCGCGCCGACCGCAGCGGACCATGCATGGCGGCCCGGGGCGCCAGCGCCCGATAAGCAAAGAATAGACCAAAGCCGAAGATCTTACAAGCGGGGATGGCCGTCGACCCTGTGCAGCGTACGCGCTGGCATCGCCACCAGGCCGCGGGGTCCAGGGTCGCGATCCCGCGATGGGAGGGACGCGCAGAGCACAGCAACGCCAGGGGATGGAGCGAAGGTGGTTGCAATCACCGCCTCGGATCCGAAGATCGACCAGCATCGCCGCACCGCATCGCACGACCACTTGTCTTGATGCGGAATGCCCCGCCGAGGATCGCATCGTGCCGAACATCAGCCAGCCGTGGCAAGTCCTGTCCGATGGCGAACAGGCCATCATCGATGAGGTGCTGGCCCGCGAATGGCTGCGCGAATCCCAACTCGATCAGATCCTGCGCCAACGCGCCGGGGCCACCGACAAGCCGGCGCTGCCCGACCTGCTGCTCGAACAGAAACTGATCTCGCGCAAGCAGGCCGAGGAACTGGGCGAATTCCTCCACAAGGAGCTCGAGTTCGACGATTTCGCGGTCGAACGTAAACTCGGCTCGGGGGCGATGGGCGACGTCTTCCTCGCCGTGCGCAACAGCACCGGCGAGCGGGCCGCGCTCAAGGTGATCTCGCGCAAATTCGCCGACGACGAGCAGTTCGTCAAGCGCTTCACCCGCGAGAGCCAGGCGATGGTCCAGCTGATCCATCCCAACATCGCCAGGGCCATCGCCCACGGGGTCTACGCCGACCGCCATTATCTCGCGCTCGAATACGTCCCCGGACCCAGCCTGGCCAAACTGGTGTTCAAGCACGGGGTGCTCGACCAACAGTATGCCCTGTGCATGCTCGCCCAGGTCGCCGCCGGTCTCGACTACGTGTACACCGCAAGCGGCCTGGTCCACCGCGATGTCAAGCCCGAGAACATCCTGACGGCAGCTCCCGAGTCCGAACCGGCCCTGGAACTCGGTCGCCAGGACACGCGCGAGGTGGCCAAGCTGATCGACTTCGGCCTCGCCCGCAGCTTCCAGACCGATGAACGGCTGACGATGACCGGCATCACCATGGGCACACCGCACTACATGTCCCCGGAACAGATCCGCGGAGCCCAGGATCTCGACTGCCGCAGCGACATCTACGCCCTCGGCGCCACGCTCTATCACCTGCTTACCGGCAAGACCCCCTACGAAGGCACCTCGCCGGGCGCGGTGATGACCGCGCATCTGACCCGCCCGCCCCCGGATCCGCGCGAACGGGTGCCGGCGCTGCACGCCAAGACGGTCGACATCGTGATCACCGCCATGGCCAAGGACCCCGCCGAACGCTTCGCCAACTACCATGCATTCACCAGCGCCTGTGCCCAGGCGCTCGAAGCCCTGACCCGCGACAGCAACGACATGCCGCGCCTGCTGCGCAAGCCGTTGGTGATCGACAACCCGGTTTCGACCGGCCGTGCGCGCAAGGCGCGCCAGCCCAGCCCGGCACGCGGCCACCGCCAGCGACCGACCACCGAGTATCGCGCCACCGACGATCCTTCTGCATCTGCTGCCCAATCCGTGCCCGAAGACGCCACGCCAGCCGAAGCCCTGTGCCAGCTCCAGAGCCGCCATGCCGCGGCGCGCCCGCTCGAGCGCCGCGCCGCAAGCGACAAGGCGGCCCCCAACGTCGGGGGGCAACGCCGCGAGTCGATCACAACCCTGCTCAACCGCGCCGGCAACCCCGGCACCGGCGTGATGCCCTGGGTGGTCCTGTTGCTCGCAGTGGCCGTGCTGACCACCATCATTCTATTGCGCCTTTAACCGTCGGATCTAGCATCGGCGCTGCCTGCCGGCAGGCGCACGTGGGCGTTCAGTGCTTCCCCAGCGCCTTCCCTCGCACCCATCACGCCCGGCAGCCGGTGACGGAGCGTGGAGACCCGATGGACCCGGACGACGACGCCACGCTCGAAATGACGACCGGACCCAGCGATCCGGTGCCGGATTTCCTCGCGCGTCACGGGCTGATCGACTTGCCCCGGTTGCGGGAACTGCTCGACCGCACGGGTCCCGCGCAGCTGATCCCCGCCCTGCTCGACGAAGGCTGCATCGACCGCGCCCAGGCCGAGGCGCTGAGCGCGCTGGCCAGCGGCGAGCTCTCCTTCGGCCCCTACGTGGTGCTGCGCGAACTCGGCAAGGGCGCGACCGGCACCGTCCACCTCGCCCGCGACGTCACCGACGGCCAGGACGTGGCGCTCAAGGTGCTGCACCCGGCGATGCTCGAGAACCCGCTGGTACTCGATCGCTTCACCCGCGAGGTCGAACTGCTCAGCCTGATCGACCACCCCCACATCGCTCGCGCCTATCAGCACGGCATCCACAACCGCAAACCGTGGATGGCGATGGAACTGATCAACGGCCCCAGCCTCGAGGTGATGTGCAAGGAGATCGGCGCCCTGCCCGAGCCCTATGTGCTGCGGCTGATGGTCCAGGTCGCGCAGGGGCTCGACTATGTCGAACGCGAGTGCCAGCTGATCCACCGCGACCTCAAACCGGGCAACATCATCGCCGCGCGCGAACCCAGCAGCGAGGGCGGTAATCGCAATCTGTACACCGACAAGGACATCGCCAAGATCATCGACTTCGGTCTGGCGAAGACCGAGCAGACCGACGCCTCGCTGACCGCCACCGGCATGACCATGGGCACGCCGGCCTACATGTCGCCGGAACAGATCCAGGCGCGCACCGATCTCGACTGCCGTAGCGACATCTACGCCCTCGGCGCCACGCTCTACCATCTGCTCACCGGCCAGCCCCCCTACTCCGGCTCGAGCGCGATGATGGTCATGAGCGCGCACATGACCGAACCGGTGCCGGATCCCAGCCGCCTGGTCCCCAGCCTCGATCCCGCCACCGCCAGGCTGGTGACCACCGCCCTGGCCAAGGACCGCGATCAGCGCTACGGTTCGCACGCCGCCTTCCTCAACGCCTGTCGCCAGGCGATGCAGGCGATTGGCATGAACACCAACGAGCAGATGCGCCTGTTGCGCAAGCCGATGGTGCTCAAGCACGGCCGCACCACCCGCCGCCGGGAACAACCGCGCCGCGAACAACGCCCGGCCCATCGCTACGACACCCCGCCGCTCGAACCGCAGAGCCTGCCCGTACCCGGCGATCGCGATGACGATCCGACCCCGGGCCAGACCGCGACCGACCGCATCAAGCGCAAGTTCCGGGAGAAGCGCAGCCAAGATGCCCACCGCAATGGCGGCGGCGATCCGTTCGAATCGGACGGCAGCGAGACCGGCGCCAGCGCCTCGCAGAGCGCCACCGCCGCGCTGGCCCAGGCCACCCGCCGCATCGGCACCTCGCGTACCCGCCCGGCGCTCGGCGCGACCGTCAGCACCGCCAGGGCCGGACGACGGGTCGAGCCGGAGCCGCTGCCCCCGCCCACGCCGCAACCGCTGCCGATCGAAGACGAGGCCGAACTCGCCGGCGTCGGCGCGGGCGCCCTGCCCTGGGTGGTGCTGTTCCTCGCCGTGCTCGCCTCGGGCGCGCTGCTGTTCCTGCTGCGCGGCTGAGGGGCGCTGCCTGCGCTGTGATCCGGCACGGGCGTTGATCGGCTGGGGGCCAGGGCTAGCATCGCGCCGTGAGCTGGAACGGTCGTCACGTCATCTCCATCGCCGACTTCACACGCGACGAGATGCTCCACGTCCTCGAAACGGCGCGCCGCCTCGAAGAGCAGCCGCGACCGGACCTGCTCGCCAACAAGCTGATGGCGTCGTTGTTCTTCGAGCCATCCACGCGCACCCGGCTGAGTTTCGAAGCCGCGATGAGCAAGCTCGGCGGACGGGTCATCGGCGTGACCGACGTGCTCTCCTCGAGCGCACGCAAGGGCGAGGGCCTCGGCGATACGATCCGGATGTGCGACCAGTACGCTGATGTCGTGGTTCTGCGCCACCCGCGTGACGGCGCCGCGCGCATGGCCAGCGACGTCTCGCAGGTCCCGATCATCAACGGCGGCGACGGCGCCAACCAGCATCCGACCCAGACCTTCCTCGACCTCTACACCATCGCCAAGCTGTTCCCCGACCGGCTCGAGGGCGACGGCCGGCCGCTGCAGGTCACCTTCGCCGGCGATCTGCGCTACGGCCGTACCGTGCACAGCCTGCTCAGCGCCATGCTCGATCTCAACGTCTCGCTACAGATGGTCGCCGCGCCGGGGCTGGAGATGCCGCGGCACTACCTCGACCTCGCACGCAAGGCCGGGCGCACGGTCCGACCGCTGGCCAGCCTGCACGAGGCGATCGCCGAATCCAACGTGCTCTACATGACCCGCCTGCAACAGGAGCGTTTCCCCGATCCGCTCGAGTTCGACCACGTCACCACCTCGTACCGCATCGACCGCGCCATGCTCGCCCACGCGCCCGAGTCGCTGCGCATCCTCCACCCCCTACCGCGGGTCAACGAGATCGCGACCGACGTCGACGCCACCCCCCACGCGGCCTACATTGCACAGGCCGGCAACGGCATCCCCGTTCGCCAGGCGCTGCTGGCCCTGGTTCTCAACGCCATCTAGCGGCCCAATCCAGGAGCGCGCATGCCCCATCGCGTCCGTCAGGTCGAAGCCATCGATGCCGGCACGGTCATCGATCACATCCCCAGCGACATGACTCTCGAAGTCGCCCACCTGCTGGTCGAAACCGGCGACCAGTATTTCATCGGCGCCAACCTGCGTTCGGGTCAGATGGGGCACAAAGGGGTGGTCAAGATCGCGGGCAAGGAGCTCAGCGACGCGACCATCAGCCGTCTGGCACTGGTCGCCCCCGGGGCGACCATGTCGATCATCCGCGACTACAAGGTCTGCAGCAAACACCGGGTGCCGATGCCCGAGCGATTCACCGGCATCGCCAGCTGCCCCAACCCGAACTGCATCACCAACCACGAGGCGATCAGCACCGAGTTCGACGTGGTCGACCAGCAGGTGCTCACGCTTCGCTGCCGTCACTGTGAACGGCGGTTCCCGGCCGACGAGGTCGAGATCATCTGAGCCGGAGCGGCCACCCGCCGCGGACGTTCAGAAACAGGGCGCGCGGGCGATAGCCTGCAGCATCGCTTCGCCCTTCATCATCGTCTCCTGCCACTCGCGATCGGGTTCGCTGTCGGCCACGATCCCCGCGCCGGCCTGGACGTGCGCCTCGCCGGGGGTGAGGATCGCGGTACGCAGCGCGATGCAGGTATCGAGGTTGCCGCGGAAATCGAGATAACCGACCGCGCCGGCGTAGGGCCCGCGCTTGACCGGCTCGAGCTCGTCGATGATCTCCATCGCCCTGATCTTGGGCGCCCCGGAGACGGTGCCGGCGGGGTGGCAATGC
Source organism: Planctomycetota bacterium (assembly GCA_041641915.1). Lineage (GTDB taxonomy): Bacteria > Planctomycetota > UBA11346 > UBA11346 > UBA11346 > SLQH01. The sequence continues at coordinate 166 of JBEPXK010000166.1, read as the reverse complement.
CGCAACGCGTCGAGCGCGTCCAGACCCGTGCGCAGGCGGCCCTCCACGTGGCTGACGATATGCTGCACGTGGCTGTAGCGCTCGATGACCATCTCCTCGAGCAGACGCACGCTGCCCGGCTCGCACACCCGGCCGACATCGTTGCGCCCGAGATCGATGAGCATCA
>JBEPXK010000165.1:0-8001 GCA_041641915.1 Planctomycetota bacterium | reverse complement strand
TTGTTCAGCCCCGAGGAATGGGGCGGGTTCATCGCCGCGCTGGCGCGGCGCTTCCAGGCTCCGGCCCGACTGGTTGGCGAGGCCCTGGGCCCCTTCGCACCGCGGATCCACGTTGTGCTCCCGCCCCCGGAGGCAGCCACGCCAACGCAGTCGACACCAGAGGAGGCCGCCACCGCGCGGTTGAGCTGGCGGCTGTTGACCGAGGAGGATCGCCGACGGGCCGAGGATCAGCTGGCCCGTTTCCTGGCCGAGGACCCGCGGTCGGTGCACCAGGCCCTGCGCGCGGCCTGGTTGCGCGCTCGCTCGCTCGCGGTCGAAACCCCCTGGTTGTTCGCGTCGGCGGCCGCGCGCGATCGCCTGGCGCCCCTGCTCCCCGAGCAGATGGTGCCGCGACGGGTGACGATCGGCGGCGTGCCGGCGGCGCGGGAGCGGATCCATCTGATCCAGGGCGACGAACCGGGTCGTCGTGACGGCCTGTTCACCCGCCTGGTACGACGCCTGAGCAACACTCTGGCCCTGAGCACGAGCGAGGTCGAGGGCGTGTTGCTCTCGCGCACCACCACCATCGGGCCGCTGCTGGCCAGGCGGCGGTATCGCATCCACCACATCGTGTTCGATCCTGCGCGTCTCGACGCATTGGTCGCGGAGCTCACGGCCCAACTCGGGGCGTCCGGCGTGGCGATCAGCGCGATCGAGCTCGAGGAACGCCTCGCCGGCGTGCGGCGCCGCGCCGATCGCGACTGGCGGGGGCAGACGCGCGAGGATCCCCTGCCGCTGGTCCGCGACGTCCCGCGGTCGCTGGCGGTGGTGCTCGCCGGCAGCGGTCTGGGTCAGCCCGACGAACTGGTCCGCGCTGGGGATTTCGAGGAGGCGGCCCCGCGCTGCCCCGGCTTGCGGGTGGTCACCCGCCTGGGGCGCGAATATCCCTACCCGCACGCCACCTGCCACATCGCCGGGTGGGTCGGGCAGCTATCCGGCGAGCCCGGCTTCAGCCGCGAGATGGCGCGCATCAGCGGGCTCGATCCGGGCGGCTGGTCCGGCCGACGGGGATTGGAGCGCGAGTACGACCGCTACCTCCAGGGGATCTTCGGCACCCGCAAGCGGATGATCACTCCCGATGGCCTCGAGCTCGCCGCGCGCCCGCGCGAACCCCAGCCGGGCGCCGACCTGCGCACGACCATCGACCTCGAGCTGCAGCACACGGCGCAGGACGCGCTCGCCAACTGGTGGACGTTGGCCAACGAGCTCTACAAGGACCCCGAGCAGGGCATGGGCTTCAACAGCCCGCATCTGCGCGAGGAGGCGCGGGCCGCCGCCGCGGCCGCGGCCGAGAAGGGCATAGCTGGCTGCGTGCTGGTCGATGTTCACGACGGCTCCATCCACGCGATGGCTTCGACCCCGACCTTCGACCTCGCCCAGGTCGGCGAGAACTACAGTGATCTGCTCGATCCCGAGAAGCATCCCGGTCAACCGTTGCACGACTACGCCGCAGAGGCCTGGGAGTCCCCGGGTTCGACCGTCAAGCCCTTCGTCGGCCTGGTGGCGATGCTCGAGGGGGTCTACAGCCCGGGCGAGGTCATCCCCAGCGACGGCTACATGACCATCTACCGCGGGCGCCGGGTGATGCGCGATCATGCGCCTTATGATCGTGGTGGGCGCTGGGAGATGCGCGAGGCGATCGCCAAGTCGATCAACACCTTCTTCGCGACCCTCGGCGAGGAGATCGGCGCCGCGCGGCTGGCCTGGTGGTACGAGCGCATCGGCCTGGGTCGGGCCAACGCGCTCGATGTCGGCTGGCAGGTCCCCGCCGACCTGCCCTCGCCAGTACGACAATCCCCCTGGTACCCCTCGGATACCTGGTTCATCTCCATCGGTCAGAAGATGGCCGCCTCGCCGCTGCAGCTGGTGGCGATTCCCGCGTTGATCGCCAACGGCGGTACGGTGATCCGCCCCCACTGCTGGCGCGACATCCAGCTCGGCGAACCCGATCGCATCGACATCCCTCCGGCTTACCTCGCCGAGGTCCGCGCCGGCATGGAGGGGGTCACCGCCCCCGGTGGCACCGCCGATCGCCTCGTGCTCGAAGGTCAGGCCGCCGGGATCAGGGTCGCGGCCAAGACCGGCACCAGCCAGTGGGGTACCACTGAGTCGCGTGCCGCCGGTCGCACGCCCAATCACGCCTGGTTGGTGGGCTATGCCCCGGCCGATAAGCCGGAAGTGGCCTTCGCGATCTTCATCCGCTGCGGCTACAGCGGCGGACGTGCGTGCTCGGGCGTGGCCAAGCGTCTGCTGGAGACCTATTTCGCGAGAAAGGCTTTGCGCCAGAGGATGGCTTTCGCAGAATAAAGGGTCGCCCGCTCTTGGGCGCCTTGTACATGGGGACGCTATGGCCCAGGTGGATCCGCAGCCGGAGCCGTCGCAGATCCTCGATCAGGCGATGGTCGATCAGCTCCGCGATCTGGCCGATGGTTCCGACGCGCTGTTGATCGAGGTGTTGCAGACCTTCAAGGCCGACAGCCCGCAGCGCATCACCGACATGCGCGCGGCGTTGGCCGCGGGCGATGCCCAGGCGCTGCATCGGGGTGCGCACACCCTCAAGGGGGCCTGTGGTAATCTCGGTCTGCGCCGCCTGGAATGGGCCTGCGCGCGGCTCGACCGCCAGGCGCGCACGGGCGATCTGGGGCCCTGCCCGGAGCAGCTGGCGAGGGTGGAGCGCGCCTATGTCGAAGGGGTGGGGGCGCTGGAAGCCGAGACCCGCTGATCGATGGTCCGATCCGGTCGACTGAGTCACATCCCAGCGGGCCGGCCGCCGGTGCACGCCTGTCGTCCCGGCGCAGCCCGCCATCATGGGTGGTCCCGCTGTCGGCGCGGCGGCTGCGTCGCCCTCACCGGTTAGAGGAGAGCTGTTCGGATGCGCAAGTTCCTGGGCGAGATCCTGATCGAGATGGAGGTCTGCACCGAGGCCGAGGTCAACGCCGCGCTGGCCAATCAGATGGAGGGCGACACCCGCCCGATCGGTGAGATCCTGGTCGAATCCGAGTCCTGCGAGCCCGAACACGTCGCTCGCGCCCTGGCCGAGCAGCACGAACTGCGCTTCGTCGATCTGGAGAGCCTGGACATCCCCCAGGCGGTGATCGAGCTCATCCCGCGAGCGGTGGCGGTGGAGAACAACGTCATCCCCGTCGGCGTGCGCGAGGGCACGTTGACCGTGGCGATGGAGAACCCCATGGATCTGGGGGTGATCGACTCGCTGCGCTTCACCACCTCGCAGCACATCGAGCCGGCGGTGGCCAGCGCGCGGCAGATCAAGTCCGCGCTCGAGCGCAGCTACGGCATGAGCGAGAACAGGCTCGATCAGATGCTCGGCGAGATCACCGAGCAGATCGAGTATCGCGATCTCGCGGCCGAAGAGGCCGGCAACCCCGACGACGCGCCGGTCATCCGCTACGTCCAGCAGATCCTCAGCAATGCGGTCGAGAACGGCGCTTCCGACGTGCACATCGAGCCGATGGGCGACCGGCTGCGCATCCGCTACCGCATCGACGGCGTCTGCTTCGCCATGGACCCGGCGCCCAAACGCTTGCAGGGCCCGGTGATCCAGCGGCTCAAGATCATGGCCGGGATGCAGGTCGAGGAGCGCCGCCGGCCGCAGGACGGACGGATCAAGCTGCATATCGTCGACCGCAACATCGACCTGCGTGTCTCCGCCTTGCCCGCGGTCCACGGCGAGAGCGTGGTCATGCGTATCCTCGACCAGGAGTCGCTGAAGCTCAACCTCGGAGACATGGGCTTCGACGCCACCGATTACAAGGTCTACAAGGAACTGATCGCCCGTCCGAACGGCATCATCCTCGTCACCGGCCCCACCGGTTCGGGCAAGACCACCACCCTGTATGCCACCCTGTTCGACCTCAACACCACCGATCGCAAGATCATCACTGCGGAGGATCCGGTCGAATACCACCTCAACGGCATCAACCAGTGCATGGTCCGCGAGCGCATCGGGCTCACCTTCGCGCGCATCCTCCGCGCGATGCTTCGCCAGGCGCCGAACATCGTGCTCGTCGGTGAGATCCGCGACGAGGAGACGGCGAACATCGCCATCAACGCCGCGCTCACCGGTCACCTGGTGTTCAGCACCCTGCACACCAATGATGCGCCCACCGCGATCACGCGCCTGGTCGACATCGGTGTCGCCCCGTTCCTCGTCGCCACCTCGATCCAGGCGGTGCTGGCCCAGCGCCTGATCCGCACCAATTGCGCCAACTGTGGCCGTCCGGAACCGATCGACGAGAAGGTGATGAAGGCGCTCAAGCTGCGCCCCGAACAGGTCGAGGGCCGGCAGTTGATACGCGGCGTCGGCTGCGACACCTGCAAGGACTCCGGCTACAAGGGCCGCAAGGGCATCTACGAGCTGATGGTCATGAACCGGGAGCTGCGCAATCTCGCCTTCGATCGTGCGCCGACGATGGAGATCCGTCGCGCGGCGATCGCCAACGGTATGCACACCCTGGCGATGGATGGCGCGCGCAAGGTAATGGAGGGCGTGACCACGCCCGAAGAGGTGCTGCGGGTCGCACCGCAGGACAGCTGACCGGCGGCGTTCCGCGACCCGAGCGCTACGCTGCACCGGCGGTCATCCGCCCGGGTCCGACCGGCTGCGGGCACGATTCGGGGGGAGACGGCGTGCATCGAGGCGGCAGGATCGGCATCATCGGTTGTGGCGACATCGCCGGCAAAGCCTACGTCCCCGGCGCGCGTCACTACGCGGCCTGCGAGCTCGCGGCGGTGGCCAGCCGCGATCCGGACAAGGCGCGCGCCTTCGCCGCGGAGCACGACATCCCGCGTGGCTGTGGCGTCGACGAACTGCTCGCCGATCCGACGATCACCCTGGTGGCCAACCTCACCCCGCCCGAGGTGCACGCCGCGCTGACGCGCGCGATCCTGGAGGCGGGCAAGCACGTCTACGTCGAGAAGCCGCTGGCCCTCAGCCGGGCGGAGGCCGAGCCGGTGCTCGCCCTGGCCCGCGAGCGCGGACTGCGCATCGCTTGCGCGCCGGACACCTTCCTCGGCACCGGCCTGCAGACCTGCCGGCGCGTGCTCGATGCCGGCGAGATCGGCGCGGTGATCGGCGGCGTCGCCCACTTCGCCTGCCCGGGGCACGAGGGCTGGCACCCCAACCCGGCTTTCTATTACGCGCCCGGCGGCGGGCCGCTGTTCGACATGGGGCCGTATTATATCACCGCGTTGGTGAGCCTGCTCGGGCCGGTGCACAGCGTCTGCGGTTTCGCTGTCCGCGGCGAGCGCGAGCGCACGGTAGCCACCGGGCCGCGAACCGGCGATCGCCTGGGAGTCGCGGTCGACACCCACGTCGCCGGGGTGCTGCGGTTCGCCGGCGGTGCGGTGATCGAACTGATGATGAGCTTCGAGACCTGGGGGCACCACCTGCCCCTGCTCGAGCTCTACGGCAGCGCCGGCAGCCTCGCGCTGCCGGACCCGAATACCTTCGCCCCGCCGGTGCGGCTCAAGCAGGGCACGGGTGACTGGCGCGAACTGCCCTGCGCGCACGAGACCGGCCGCCGGGGGGCCGGGATCGCCGATCTGCTCAGCGCGTTGGCCAGCGGCCGAGCGCATCGCGCCAGCGCCGAACTGGCCTTCCATGTGCTCGATGTGATGGAATCGCTGCTCACCGCCGCGCACGAGCAGCGGGTGGTCGCGATCCGCTCGAGTTGCCGACGCCCCGCGCCGGTCCCGCTCGGCCTGGACCCCGGCGCCTTCGACTGAAGCGGCGCTTGCCCTGACGTGGCCGTTTCCCGTGTGGACGGGGCAGTGGCCCCGTTCGGCCCGGCGGGCGAAGCTCCTCGACCGTGCCGGGCGCAGCGCTACGGTCCGCTCGATGCCAACGGTCGCCGCGCCCCTGCCCGAGCGCATCCGCCCCGCCCGGCTCGAAGAGGTGGTCGGCCAGGACCATCTGCTCGGTCCTGAAGGTGTGCTGATGGGTTTCATCGCAGCCGGCCATCTCCCCAGTCTGCTGCTGTGGGGCCCGCCGGGCACCGGCAAGACCACCATCGCCCGTCTGCTCGCCGAACGCCTCGGTCTGCGTTTCACGCCGTTCTCGGCCGTGCTCGCCGGGGTGCCCGAACTGCGCAAGCGGATCGCCGAGGCCGAGCAGATGGCCAACCTCGGCGAAGGCACCCTGCTGTTCATCGACGAGATCCACCGCTTCAACAAGGCGCAGCAAGATGCGCTGCTGCCGCACGTCGAGGCGGGTACGGTGGTGTTGATCGGCGCGACGACCGAGAACCCCAGCTTCTCGGTCAACGCCGCCCTGGCCAGCCGCTGCCGGACCTTCAAGGTCGCGGCGCTCGATGGCGCCGCGCTCGACGCGCTGATCGCGCGCAGCGCGACCCACCCCGCGGGCCTGCCCGGCCTGACGGTGGAGGACCCGGCGCGCGAGGCGCTGCTGCGCCTGTGCGCCGGGGACGGTCGGCGCCTGCTGCTCTTGCTCGAAGAGGCCTGGGCCCTGGCCGCGCACGAGCCGGTGCGACTGGAGCACGTGGCGCGGGTGAGCCAATCGGCGATGGCCGACCACGATCGCGCCGGCGAGAACCACTACGACGTGGCCAGCGCGTTCATCAAGAGCATGCGCGCCAGCGACGTCCAGGCGGCGCTGTTCTACCTCGCCCGCCAGCTCGAGGCCGGCGAGGACCCGCGCTTCGTCGCCCGGCGGTTGGTGATCTTCGCCTCGGAAGACGTTGGTCTCGCCGACCCGCAGGCCCTGGTTCAGGCCACCACCGCCTTGAGCGCGGTTGCGGCCATCGGCATGCCCGAGGCCATCTATCCGCTCTCGCAGGCGGTGATCTACTGCGCCACCGCGCCCAAATCGAACAGCGCCGGGGCCTACTTCGCGGCCGCCGCGGCGGTGCGCGATCATCCGGGGGCCCAGGTGCCGCTGTTCCTGCGCAACGCCCCGACCGCCTTGATGCGCGAGCTCGGTTACGGCGATGGGTACGTCTACGACCACGACACCCCCGATCACTACGCCGGCCAGGCCTGCCTGCCCGCGGAGCTGCGCGGCGAGCGGTTCTATCGCCCCGGTTCCTTCGGCTTCGAGCGCGAGATCGCCAAGCGTTTGGATTGGTGGGAGGCGCGTCGGCAGACACGCGCCCAGACGGAGGAAGGATGAACGACGGCGATGTGCCCGGTCCGCCAGCAGATGACGCCGCCCCGATCTGGTACGCAGCCTACGGCGCGGACCTGTTGTGGGACTGCATGGAGCGCCACCTCACCGGTGGTACGCTCGTCGACGACGCTGAGCCGCTGCCCGGCTGCAGCGATCCGCGCCCCCCGCGCGACGAACGCGCGCTGCTGATTCCGCACCGGCTCTACTTTGCCGGCCGCGCGCGCCATTGGAGCGCGGGCGCCGAGGCCTTCATCGATCCCCAGACCGATCCCGAGGCCACCACCTTCGGCCGCGCCTGGCGCGTCAGCCGCGCCCAGCTGATCGACCTCGTGCGTGAGAAGAACGGGCGCCCGACTCTAGCGGTCGATGTTGACGCCCTGCTCGCGGCGGGCGAGCTGCAGCTGACGCGCAAGACCCCGTACGGCCATCTGATCCGTTTGGCCGATCTCGATGACGTTCCGGTGGTCGCCTGCTGCTCCGCGCGCCCCTTCCGCCCCGCGGTGGCCAAACCGCCCGCACACGCCTATCTCGGCACGATGATCGCCGGACTGCGGGAAACCTTCAACCTCGGCAGCCAGGGCGTGCGGTCCTACCTCAAGGACCTGCCTGGCATCGCCGGCCATTTCTCCGGCAACGCCATCGAGCGCATCCACGCTGAAACAGGGGCGGTCGAGGACGGGTGAGGTTTTTATCAGAGGGGGCGCTGCCCCCTCGCGCCTTCGGCGCACCCCAGCTGCGCTTGCTCCTCGCTTCGCTGCGGGGCTGCGCTTGCGCTGCGTCGGCCGGTGGCCCCACCGGGGCCACCTATCGCTGCGCGA
>JBEPXK010000164.1:0-8013 GCA_041641915.1 Planctomycetota bacterium | reverse complement strand
GCGCTGACGACGATCTGCACGTCGGCACGTCGGGCTGGCAGTACGACCACTGGCGCGGCCGCTTCTACCCCGACGACCTGAGCAAGAAGCAGTGGTTCGCCCATTACGCTACCGTCTTCGATACCGTCGAGCTCAACTCGTCATTCTACCATCTCCCCAAGGCGCAGACCGTCCGCAACTGGCACGACGCCGCGCCCCCGCGTTTCCGCTACGCAGTCAAACTCAGCCGCTACGCCACCCACATCAAACGCCTGCGCGATCCCGAACAGACACTGGCCCCCTTCCTCAAGCGCATCGACGAGCTCAAGAGCTTCTGCGGCCCGATCCTGGTCCAGCTGCCGCCAAACTGGAAGCCGGAGATTGAACGGCTCGATGCCTTCCTGACCGCGGCGCCCGGGCATCTCGATTGGACCGTCGAGGTCCGCGACCCACGTTGGCTATGCGACGAGCTGTATGCGGTGCTCGAAAGCCACGCGGCCGCGCTGTGCATTCACGACATGATCGGCGACCACCCCTGGCGGATGACCGCCGATTGGACCTACCTACGCTTCCACGGCGATCACTATCGCGGTTCCTACGACGACGGCCGGCTCGATGCCGTGGCAGATTTCATCGCCGAACAGCGCGGCGCCGGCCGACCGGTGTGGGCCTATTTCAACAACGACGAGGACGCCTACGCAACCGTCGACGCCCAGCGCCTGCGCGAACGCTGCCTCGCACGCACCTGAGAACCGCACTGGGAACACTGGGGACATCATGAGCGCATCAGCAACCATCGCCATCATCGGAGCCGGTAACATCGGCTCGGCACTCGCCCACGTCCTCGCCCAGGCCGGACACCGGGTCCAGGCATGGGACCACTTCGACGAGGTGGTGACAAACATCAACCAGGACCACCGCAACGACCGTTTCCTGCCCGGGGTCGCGCTCGACCCGGCGATCACCGCCACGAGCTCGCTCTCCGAGTGCGCCGCCGGGGCCGAGTGGGCTTTGCTCTGCGTGCCCGCGGCGCACGTCCTCGCCACGGCCGCGGCCTTGCGCGAGCAACACGACGCGCCACTGCCACTGGTCTGCCTGAGCAAGGGGGTCGATCCGCAGAGCCAGCGACCGGTGATGCTCGCTCTGGCCGATGCACATCCGCAGACGCCGGTCTACGCCTGCGGCGGGCCGTGCATCGCCGAGGAGCTCACCGGCTCCAAGCGCGGCCTGCTGGCCCTCGCCGGGCCGCAGCCGGGTCTGCGCGAACGCATCGCCGCTGTCCTGCGCGACAGCGGCCAGCTGCTGCACGTCAGCGATGACCGTATCGGCACCGCCTACGGCGGGGTGTTCAAGAACGTCTACGCCATCCTGGTCGGGTACCTGAGCACTGGACCGGCGACGGGAGACAACCTGCTCGGCGCGGCCCTGGCCAGCTGTTCGGCCGAGGCCATCGCCCTGGGCACGATGCTCGGCTGCGAACCGCACTGTCTCGCCGGACCGGCCGGGCTCGGCGACCTGATCGCCACCGGGCTCTCCGGCAACAGTCACAACCACAGCTACGGCGCCGCACTCGGCCGTGGCGAACGCCCTGGCGCCGAGGCACTGCCGGAAGGCGCCCGCAGCGTGCGTCACGTCCGCGACTGGGCCGCGTCGGCCGGCGTGGCCACCCCGCTCGCAGACATGGTCGCCGCACTGGTCGACGGAGAAGCGGTGGCGCACGCACGGATCGAGACCGCCCTGTGTTGATCCTGGCGCTCGACCTCGGTACCACCGGCAACCGCGCCCTGGTATTCGACCAGAGGCTGCGCGTGCGCGCGCGCAGCTACCGTGAATTCCCCCAGATCTACCCACACCCCGGCTGGGTCGAACACGATCCCGAAGCGATCTGGCAATCGGCGCTGACGGTGATCCGCGAGGCCGTCGCCGCGCTGCCAGGCGAAGCGATCGCCGCGGTCGCGCTCACCAATCAGCGCGAGACCTGCTGCGCCTGGGATCCGGACACCGGTCGCGCCCACGGCAACGCGATCGTATGGCAGGATCGCCGCACCGCCGAAGCCTGCGCCGAACACGCGGCCACGACGCTGGGCGAGCAGATCCGTTCGCGCACCGGTTTGCGCTGCGATCCGTATTTCTCCGCCAGCAAGTGGGCCTGGATGCGCGAACACGGCCGCCTTCCGGCCGACGCCATGCTCGGCACGATCGACAGCTGGATCCTCCATCGCCTCACCGCCGGGGCGGTCCACCGCACCGACATCACCAACGCCGCGCGGACCATGCTTTACGACATCACCGCCCAGCGGTGGGACCCGGAGCTCTGCGCGGCCTTCGGCATCGACCAACGGCGGCTGCCCGTGGTCGAGCCCTGCGACGGCAGCTTCGGCACCACCGCCACCGCGGCGGTCGGCTTCGCCGCGCCGATCCGGGCGGTGGCCGGCGACCAGCACGCCGCGCTGTTCGCCCAGGGCGGCTACGAGCCGAGCGTGATCAAGAACACCTACGGCACGGGGCTGTTCGTGCTCGCCAACGTCGGCGATCGCCCGCCGCAAGCAGGGGAACTGCTGGCCACCCCCGCCTGGCGCCTCGGCGGACGCACCGAATACGCTCTGGAAGGAGGCGCCTTCTCCGGCGGCGCGAGCGTGCAATGGCTGCGCGACGGACTCGAGATCATCGAAGAGGCCGGCGAGACGGCCGCGGCCGCCGCCTCGCTGAGCGACAACGGCGATGTCTACTTCGTCCCTGCGCTCGCCGGACTCGGCGCGCCCCATTGGGATGCCGCGGCCCGGGGCATGCTCATCGGCATCACCCGCGCCACCACCCGGGCGCATCTCGCGCGCGCCGCGCTCGAGGCCGCAGCCTACCGCACGCGGGACATCATCGAGGCCTTCCGCGCACACACCGGCCACGACGTCCAGGTCTTGCGCGCCGACGGCGGCGCCTGCGCCAACGACTGGCTGATGCAGTTCCAGGCCGACATCCTCGGCTGCGAGGTGCTGGTGCCGGCGATCACCGAGACCACCGCCCTCGGCGTCACCGGCATGGCCGGCATCGCCGCCGGGGCCTGGAGCGATCGCGATGCCTTCCAGCGCCACATCGCCATCGACCGCCGCTATCGGTCACAGATGCCCCCGGCCGGTCGCGATAGGCTCTACGCCCGCTGGCTCGATGCGCTCGAACGCGCCCGTTGTTGGCATCACGATTCCTGAGCTCTCCTTCAGAGGCGGCGCTGCCCCCTCACGCGCTCACGCGCACCCCAGCTGCGCGTGCTCCTCGCTTCGCTGCGGGGCTGCGCCAACGACTTACACCGCTGTGTAGAGCGTGGCGCCTCGTGTACACTCGCTGGCACTCGAGTCGATCCTCAATAACCGGGTCGATCGCACGCCACCGGTCGCGAGGAGCCCGACCATGACCGTACCGATCACTACCGTGTTCACGGGGCTGCGCCCCAATCCCCATCTGCACCGGACGGTCCAGCGTTGTGCGCTCGGACTCCACGACCCGACCGCCGCGGTGCGTCAGACGCAGGTCACCATCTCCCGCGATCATCGGCGAGCCCCACGAGACCAGGGCATCGCGGTGCAACTGGCCGTACGCCTGCGCAGCGGGGATGCGGTGGTCGTCACCACCCGCTGCCATACGGCCGGAGCCCTCGACAGCAATCCGGCCAAGGCGGTGCGCGATGCCTTCGCGCTCGCCGACCTCCAGCTGGCGGCGTGCAGCCCCGCGACGCAACCCACCACCAACTGACCAGGCCGCGACGCCGATCGCCCCACCGCTCCCGCATCAGAAGGACCACCGCATGGCCTCTTCCAGCACCGGCACCACCACCGAGCCCGTCCTCTGGCTCGCAGACCTCGACAACAGCAACGTCGCCCAGGTCGGCGGTAAGAACGCATCGCTCGGCGAGATGATCGGCACCTTGCGCAGCGAAGGCGTGAAGGTGCCCGGCGGATTCGCCACCACCGCTGCGGCCTATCGGGAATTTCTGAGCGAGAATGACCTCGAACAGCCGATCCGCGAACGCATCGACGCCTTCCACGCTGATACGGCCTCACTCGAAGACACCGGCCAGGCCATCCGCCGGCTGATCACCCGCGCGAGCATGCCCACCGCGCTGGAGAGCGCGATCCGGGAGGCCTACCGGCGACTGGCCGAGCAGCACGGCAGCCGCCAGCTCGCGGTCGCGGTGCGCTCGAGCGCCACCGCCGAAGACCTGCCGGACGCCAGCTTCGCCGGCCAGCAGGAGACCTTCCTCAACATACGCGGGGTCGAGAACGTGATCGAGGCCTGCCAGCGCTGCTACGCTTCGCTGTTCACCGACCGCGCCATCGCCTACCGCGAGGAGCAGGGCTTCGATCATTTCGCCGTCGCCCTTTCGGTCGGCGTCCAACGCATGGTCCGTAGCGACAAGGCGGGCTCGGGCGTGATGTTCTCGCTCGACACCGAGACCGGTTTCCCTGATGTGGTGGTGATCGACGCCGCCTGGGGCCTGGGCGAGACCGTGGTCCAGGGCACGGTCAACCCCGACGAATATCGCGTGTTCAAGCCGCTGCTCGAACAGGAGCAGTACGCCCCGATCATCGAGAAGACCCTTGGAGCCAAAGAGCATAAAATGGTCTACGCCCGGGGCGGCGACCAGCCGACCAGGACCGTCGCGACCACGAAAAAACAACAGCGCACGTTCGTACTCGACGATGACGAGATCCTGCAGCTGGCCCGTTGGGCCTGCGCGATCGAACGCCATTACGGCCGGCCGATGGACATGGAGTGGGCCAAAGACGGCGCCGACGGCGAGCTGACCATCATCCAGGCGCGGCCTGAGACGGTCCAATCGCAGCGCAGCCAACGCTCCTTCACCGCCTACACCCTACGCGAGCGCGGCGAGGCGATCGCCCGCGGTCTGGCGATCGGCGAGTCGATCGCCTCGGGCCCCGCACGCTGCATCGACAATCCCGAGGATGGCGATCGCGTCCAGCCCGGCGACATCCTCGTCACCGGGATGACCGATCCCGACTGGGTCCCGATCATGAAACGCGCCGCGGCCATCGTCACCGACCACGGCGGGCGCACCAGCCACGCCGCGATCGTCAGTCGCGAGCTCGGCGTCGCCGCGGCCGTCGGCTGCAACGACGCCACCGAACGCATCGCCGACGGCGACACCATAACCGTCTCCTGCGCCGAAGGCGACCAGGGCGTGATCTACCGTGGCGAACTGGCCTACGATGAACAGGAGATCGTGGTCGAGGACCTCCCGCGCGCCCCGGTCGACCTGATGATCAACATCGCCACGCCCAGCGCGGCCTTCCGCTGGTGGCGCCTGCCCACCAGCGGCGTCGGCCTGGCACGGATGGAATTCATCATCAACAACCAGATCAAGGCCCATCCGCTCGCGCTGACCCGCTTCGATCAGGTCACAGACGCAGACGACCGCGCCGCGATCGAACAGCTGACCGCGGGCTACGACGACAAGACCGAGTACTTCGTCGACCATCTGGCCCGCGGCATCGCCGCGATCGCCAGCGCCCAGTATCCACACCCGACAGTGGTCCGGCTTTCGGATTTCAAGAGCAACGAGTATGCCGCCCTGCTCGGCGGCGCCTCCTTCGAGCCGACCGAGGCCAACCCGATGCTTGGCTTCCGCGGCGCCTCGCGCTATTACCACGAGAACTACCGCGACGGCTTTGCGCTCGAATGCCGCGCACTCAAACGCGCGCGCGAGCAGATCGGGCTGGACAACATCATCGTCATGGTGCCCTTCGTGCGCACGCTCGGCGAAGCCGACCGCGTGCTGGCGACCATGGCCGAGAATGGACTGGTTCGCGGCGAGAACGGCCTGCAGATCTACGTGATGTGCGAAATCCCGGCCAACGTACTGCTGGCCGCCGACTTCGCGCAGCGCTTCGACGGCTTCTCGATCGGCTCGAACGACCTGACCCAGTTGACCCTGGGCATCGATCGCGATTCGGACCTGCTCGGGCCGCTGTTCGACGAACGCGATCCGGCAGTGCTCAAGGCGATCGCCATGGTGATCGAACAGGTCCAAGCGCACGGCTGCAAAATCGGCATCTGCGGGCAGGCGCCGAGCGATCACCCGGATTTCGCCCGCTTCCTCGTCGAGCACGGCATCGACAGCATGTCGCTCAACCCCGATAGCGTGATCGAGGTGCTGCAAGCCCTCGGATGATCGGATCAGCCCCCGCTCGCGCCCAGGCAACGGCGGAACCGCATGCCCAGGGTCACGGCGATGGCAATCACGACCACCGCAGCGATACCGAGAACCCAAAAGGCGGAAGCCGGCATCGCCGCGAGGGGATCCTCAGCGGTCAGGCCGATGCCGCCGACGTGGCCGAGATAGATCAGCATCGTCATGCCCGGCACCATGCCGATCGCCGTGCCGAGCGCGAAACGCCAGAACGCGACATGGCAGCTGCCGAAGACGATGTTGGTCGCCCCGTAGGGCAACGACGGCGTCATCCGCAGCATCACGATCACCAGCAGATGCTGGTCGCGCAGCAACCGCCGCACCGCCGCCAGGCGACCGGGAGCGACCTCGGCCGCCTGCGGCGCGGTACCGAGCAGGCGGCCGACGAGATAGCCGGGAATGGTCGAACAGGTGACGATCCCCGCGGTCGCCGCCGCCGCGGTCGGCAAGGAGAACACCGCTCCGGCGACGAGAATGAATACCGTCAACGGCGCGCCGACCACCACCGCCAGGCTCGCCACGGCGACGTAACCGAGCGTGGGCACCAGGCCGTGGCCGTCCGCCCGATCGACCACCCAGCCGCGCAGCACGTCCTTGGGCACCCACAGCCAGACCAGCACCATGGCCAGCACCGTGCCCACGAGCGTGGCGATACGCAGGATCAGGCTGATGCGCTGGCCGGGTCGCATCGCGTCGAGCCCTCCGCGAATGGGGAAACGCCGGCACGCCCGGCGCGAGGTCTCCGGGCCCGTCCCGGATAACCCTCCACGATCGTCACGTCGCCCGGCTACGCAACCGCACGCCGCACGACGCTCCTACACGGCCGTGTATCCACTGCGTTGCGAGCTATCATCCGACACGGCTCGATGGTCTGCTCGGTCCTGCTCGGTCCGTTCCCGCATCCCCTGCCGCCCCTTCGCCATGCCCGACAGCCAGCCACGTCTCCCGCTGTGGTTCAAGCTCACCTACACCGCTCTCGCGGCGGTGACGGTGGCGGTGTACCTCGCCATCTACCCGCCGCAGCATTTCCTGTGGTTCTCGGACGTGGCCCTGGTCCTGATGGTCCCGGCGTTGTGGTTCGAACACCGCCTGCTGGCCAGCATGATGGCCGTCGGCGTTCTGCTGCCCGAACTCGCCTGGAACGCGGGTTTCATCGCCGGCCTGATCCGGGGCTACGACCCGATCGGCCTGGTCAGTTACATGTTCGATGCCAGCCTCCCGCTGTATCAACGCGCCCTGAGCGGCGGATTCCACGTCCTGCTACCGGTCGCGATCCTGGTCGCCGTGTCCCGGCTCGGATACGACCGGCGCGCCCTGCCGACCCAGATCGTCCTCAGCTGGCTGGTGCTGATCCTCAGCCGTGTCCTGGCCACGCCGGAGACCAACGTCAACTTCGTGCTCGGCATCGGCCATGGCGGACCGCGCAGCGTGCTGCCCGCGCCCTGGTATTTCATCACCTTGCTCGCCGGCTTCCCGCTGCTGGTCCATCTGCCGACCCACCTCGTGTTGCGGCGTTGGTGCCGGCAACGCTGCCCTTCCTCACCATCGTGAAGGCCGCGCGCGCCGCTTGTAGCAACGATTCCATGCCGCATCCGCAGCTCCCGATCGCCCATGCCAACACCGCTGGGAACGGATCCCAGGAAGCCTCAGCATTGCCGCTTCCTTCAGAGGGGGCGCTGCCCCCTCGCGCCTTCGGCGCACACCCCCCCGGCCTCTGTCGCCCTTCGCCAGCTTCGCTGGCGTTTCCGCCGGGCCTGCGGCCCATTTTCGGCGGAAAACAGGGCTCTGTCGGCCGATGGGGGCCGGCCCGGCCCCCATGGCCCCCTCGGCGGCGC